>JAXDLS010000456.1:0-10220 GCA_034666485.1 Chloroflexota bacterium | reverse complement strand
TGTCCGGCCACCGCGTTGCCGTCGAGGGTGCGTGCCATCGGGGTCATCCTCCTGTGGCGCCGAAGCGTTCGGTCCGGACCCGGCCGGCGGCGTGGCCGAGCCCGGTGAGCAGGCCGGCCATCGATTCCACGAACGAGGTGGGGCCGCAGACGTAGGTGAGCGGCCGGGTCGACGGGGGCAGGGCGAGCGCGGCGAGGGCGGCTGCGTCGAACCGCCCGCTGCGTCCCTCCCACCCGGGAGGCGCCGACCGGGTGAGCGTGTGCACCACCCGCAGCCCGTCCCGCCGCTGCGCGAGGGCGGCCAGCTCGTCCCGGTAGATGATGTCGTCCGCGGTCCGCGAGGAGGAGAGGAGGAGGGCCGGCGGCGGTGAGGGAACCCCGGCGCGGGTGCGGAGCATCGCCATCAGCGGGACCACGCCGGAGCCACCGGCGAGCAGCTGCAGCGGCGCCGCGTCGTCGGGGCACCACACGAAGTGTCCGCCGATCGGGCCGCGCAGCTCGAACCGGTCGCCGGGCACCACCTCGTCGACGAGGTAGGGCGACACCTCGCCGTCGTCGAGGCGCTCGACGGTGAGGGTCACGGTGGGCTCGCCCGGCGGGGATGCGATGGAGTAGCTGCGCTGGGCGGCATAGCCGTCCTCGGCGGTGAGGCGGACGTCGACGTGCTGCCCGGCGCGGTGCCCGGGCCAGCCGCCGGTGTCGAGCACCAGCGAGCGCACCCGGGCGGTCTCCCACCGGGTCCCGACCACGGTGGCCGTCCGCCAGGTCAGTCGCCCCAATACCGCTCCTCCTTCCACGGATCGCCGTGGTTGTGGTAGCCGAGCGACTCCCAGAAGCCGGGCTGGTCGGCGGTGACGACACGGAGCCGGCGCACCCACTTGGCGCTCTTCCAGAGGTAGAGGTGCGGCACCAGCAGCCGCGCCGGGCCCCCGTGCTCGGCCGCCAGCGGAGCTCCGTCGTAGGTGTCGACCACCCAGGCGCGGCCGCCGGTCACCTCGGCGATCGGCAGGTTGGTGGTGTAGTCGCCGTAGCACTCGGCGACGAGGTGGGTGCCGGCCGGCTCCAGCTCCCCGAGGAGGAGGTCCAGGGAGACGCCCTCCCAGGTGGTGTCGAGCTTCGACCAGGTGGTGACGCAGTGGATGTCGGCGGTCACCGGCCGGCGCTCGAGGGTGCGGAACTGCTCCCACGTCCACCGCCGGGGACGGGCCACGGCTCCGTCGACGGCGAGCTCCCAGCGGTCCAGCCCCACCGCGGGGGTCGGTCCCGCGCTGAGGACCGGGAAGTCGCCGACGAGGTGCTGGCCGGGAGGGATCCGTCCGGCGACCTCCGGCCTCTGGCGGCGCCCCCTGAAACCACGGCTGATGATCGGCATGCGCGGGCCTCCCTGGTCGGTGTCCCCACAGTCTGCGCGGAACCGGCCTCGTCGCAACAACGGGGTAGGCTTCGGGCATGCGGCGCCTGCGGCACCTTCTCCTCGTCGCCTGCCTGTGCGCGGGCGGGTACGCCGGCCTCCTCGCTCCGCCCACGGCGCTGGCGGACAGCTTCCCCCGCCCCGCGGCGGTTCGCGAGATGGTCCAGGGTCTGCGCCTTCTGAACTGGTTTCCCGCCCAGGGGCCGCACGACCGGATGTGGACGGCCTTCGACCCCGATGCCATCGACCGCGACCTCGGCGCCGTCGCCGCTCTCCACGGCAACGCCGTCCGCGTCATCGCCGACGTGAGGGTCTTCACCGTGCCGTCGCCGCCGTCGGTGTACCTGGACGAGCTCTCCCGCACCGTCGGCCTCGCCGCCGCCCACGGCCTGCGCGTGCAGCTCACCCTCTTCGACCAGTTCGGCGAGTATGCGCGGGTCGCCGACAGCGAGCGCTGGGCCGACGCCGTGCTCGGACGCTTCCGCGGTGACCCGCGCATCGCCTTCATCGAGCTGCAGAACCAGATCGCACCCCAGGACGACGGCGCGATGCGCTGGGCCCGTCAGCTCCTGCCCTACGTGCGCGAGGTGTCGGGGGGCATCCCGGTGACGGTGTCCGTCGACGCGCCCGCGAGCAACCTCGTCGACCTGCAGCTCGCCCTCGGCTCGGCGGCGCCCGACTTCTGGGACTTCCACTACTACTTCCTCCCCGGCTCGGGGCAGGCCACGTTCCGGGAGGTCGCCGCCGTCGCCGCACCGCGTCCGCTGCTCATCGGCGAGGCCGGCTACTCGACGTTCCCGGGCAACGATGCCATCCCCGGGGTGCCCCCGAGCGCGCCCGCCCAGGAGGCCTACCAGGACTACCTGCTGCGGACCGTGGAGCTCGCCGCGATCGAGGCCGGGCTTCCGCCCGCGGCTCCCTGGCTGTTGAACGACTTCCGGTCGTGCGGCGACTGCAAGCCGGTGGACGACTTCTACGGCCTCTTCCGCGCCGACGGCAGCGCCAAGCCGGCGGCGGCGACCATCTCCCGCACCTTCGCCGGGGTCCCCGTCGACCGCGACATCGACCTCGGGTTCGAGGGTGCCGCCGGCGACGACCCGGCGTACTGGCGCGTCCTCGGCGCTGCAGGGGCGACCTTCCGGCGCGACCCCGTCATCGCCCACGGGGGGACGGCGTCGGCGCTCATCGAGGGCGGCGAGCAGGGTGCGGCCGGAGATCACTGCTGGGCGGTCCAGCCCCTCGACCCTCCGCGGACAGGCGGCCGGTACTCGCTGAGCGCCTGGGCGCGGGGCCGGTCGGCGACGGGCCGGACCGCCGTCGAGGTCGCCTGGCTCGACTACCGGGGCGGCGCGATCGACACCGCCGCCTCGTCACCGCTCACCGAGGGCGACACCGGCTGGACGCGACTGTCGGTGTCGAGCTCGGTGCCCGCGGGGACGGTCGCCGCCGAGCTGCGCCTCTGCACCGCGGAGAACAGCGGGAGCGCGTGGTTCGACGACGTGCGCTTCGATCCGGCCGGCACCTGAGGCGCTGTACGATGCCGGAGCCCCATGCCCCCCTCGCTGGCCAACGGCAAGATCTGCTACGTCGAGATTCCCGCGGTCGACGTTCCGCGGTCGGTCGCGTTCTACGAGGCCGTGTTCGGCTGGAGGACGAGGCGGCGTGGCGACGGGCGGATCGCCTTCGACGACTCCGTCGGCGAGGTCAGCGGAGCCTGGGTGACCGGCCGGCCGCCGACCGAGCAGCCCGGCCTGCTGCTCTACATCTGGGTCGACAGCGTCGCCGCGACCGTCGACGCGGTGGTCGCGCAGGGGGGCGAGATCGTGCAGCCGGTCGGGGCCGACGCGCCGGAGGTGACCGCACGGTTCCGGGATCCCGCCGGGAACGTCCTCGGCCTCTACCAGGAGCCCGGCGCCCCGGCAGCCGAGTGATGGCCGACGAGGTCACGATGGTCGAGGCCGCCGGACGGGAGGTCCCGATCACGAGCCCGGGCAGGGTGCTCTTCGCCGAGCGCGGGGAGACCAAGCTGGACCTGGCACGGTACTACCAGGCCGTCGAGGAGCCGCTGATGCGGGCCATGGGCGACCGCCCGGTGCTGCTCCAGCGGTTCCCGAGCGGCGCCGAGGGGCCGTCCTTCTTCCAGAAGCGGGTGCCCGACACCGCCCCCGACTGGCTGCAGACCACCATCGTCAGCACGCCGAACGGCACCACCTCGCGGGCGCTGGTGGCGGCGGACCTGGCCCACGTGCTGTGGGCGGTGAACCTGGCCTGCCTCGGCTTCCACGTGTGGCCGGCGAAGGCGTCCGACCCCGAGCACGCCGACGAGCTGCGCATCGACCTCGACCCGACACCCGGCGTCACCTTCCCGATGGTCCGCGAGGCGGCGCACCGGGTGCGCGCGCTGCTGGACGAGATGGGGGTCGCCGCGATGCCGAAGACGACGGGCAATCGTGGCATCCACGTCTACGTGCGCCTGCAGCCGCTCTGGACCTCCTACGAGGTGCGGTCAGCCGCGGTCGCTGTCGCCCGCGAGCTGGAGCGCCGCCATCCCGAGCTCGTGACCGCGGCGTGGTGGAAGGAGGAGCGCGGACGCCGCGTCTTCATCGACTTCAACCAGAACGCGCCCCACAAGACGATCTTCGGCGCCTGGTCGGTGCGTGCCCGGCGGGGCGCCCAGGTGTCGACACCCTTCCCCTGGGAGGAGCTCGACACCATCGACCCCGATGCGCTGACCATCGCCACCGTGCCGGCGCGGGTCGCCAGCGACGGTGACCCGTGGGCGGCGATGGCCGGCGCGCCGCAGTCGCTCGAGCCGCTGCTCGCCCTGCACACGCGCGACATGGCCGCCGGCCTGGTCGACGCGCCCTGGCCGCCGGTCTATCCCAAGATGCCGGGCGAGCCTCCCCGGGTGGCGCCGAGCCGCGCCCGCAAGGTCTCCGATGCGGGGTCGGGCTCCTCGTAGCGCGCTCTCGGTGTGGTGTGGGGCACGGGCTCTCCGATCACCCCGGCCTCCTCGATGCCGCCGATCTCCTCGCCCAGACGGGGCAGGCTGTCGATGGTGACGGCGCCGTCCCGCTGGGTGCTCAGCGCCTCGTCTCCGCGCCGGGAGCGGTAGAGGGCCCCGAGGAAGATGTTCGCGATCGCCGCGACCGGAACGGCGAAGAGGGCACCGAGGATGCCGCCGAGCTCGGCGCCCACGAGAAGGGCCGCCATCGCCACCAGCGGATGGAGCTTGGTGACCCGGCCGTTCACCCGGGGGCCGATGACGTAGGCGTCGAGGGCGTGCCCGAGAACGCCCACCAGTGTCGCCAGGACGGCGAGCACAGGGCTCTGGAGAAGGGCGATCACCACCGCAAGGGTCATCGCGACCACCGCTCCGATGACCGGGATGAACTCGAGGAAGAAGGCGGCCACTCCGATGAGAACGCCGTAGTGGACACCGAGGAGGGTCATGGTCGCGCCGGTGTACACGCCCATGAGCAGGGACATCAGCAGCTGGCCCCGGACGTAGGCGCCGATGGTCGCGCCCACGGCGAGGACGGTGAAGTCGAAGGCGCGGACGCGCTGCGGGAAGAGGTTGCGCAGCGTTGCGATCAGCACCCGTCCCTCGACGAGCAGGTAGATGGAGATGACCACGACCAGCACGACGCCGGTCACCGTCGAGACCACCCCGCTGACCACGCTCACCGCCGCGCCGATGTCGAGAGCACCCGCGTGGGGTATCAGCGTGGCGAGGTTCACGTGCAGCCGGCGACGATCCACCTCCGCCTGGAGCCGGGTGGCGAGGGCGGGCAGCTGATGCGCCTGGCGCACGATCGACGGCACGACCAGGGTCACCGAGGTGGCGACGGCGCCGGCGACGCCGAGATACAGGGCCAGGACGGTCGACGGCCGGTGCCATCGGAAGGGCGGCACCCGCTGCATGCGATCGACCACCGGGGTGAGGACGAGTGCGACGACGGCCGCGAAGATGAAGAGGAGGAGCACGCTGAAGACGTGCACCACCAGGAACTCCGCGCCGTGGTACAGGCTGACCACGCTCAGGGCGATCAGAAGCCACACCAGCACCCGGGTGGGACCGACGAGGTGGTGCCACCGGGACGCCATGGCGCCCGACGAATGCTCCAGCGGAGCCATGATGCAGCCTCCAGTTGCTGTGGACCGTCGCCGTGGTGTTATACAACATCGACGCTATCACATTCTGCGACTGCGGGAGCGGAGCACGGTCGCGGTCCGCCCGGGCCGCCCGAGTCCGTATCCTCGGACCATGGACGATCACGAGCCGCCTCCCGCCGGGCAGGGGGTTCCGAGCGGGCGCACCGGCGACCTGGTGGCATGGGCGGCGGCGGAGTCAGCGGCCCTGCTGAGCGGGCTCGGGGACCGCTGGCTGCAGGTGCGCGGGGTGGTGGCGAAGGCGACGTGGGTGGGGGAGACGTTCGAGCGGGACGACGGCGAGCACCTCGTCGCCGCGGCCCACCTCCACGCGGTGGGGTATGCCCCGGCTCTGCACGTGACCGGCCTCCATCAGCTGGACGGGGCTCGTCACATCCGCTCCCATGGCCACGAGCGGCTCGCCGGCCTGGTCGCCCATCACACCGAGTCCCGGTTCGAGCTGGGCATGAGGGGCTACGCGAGCCACCTCGCCGCCTACCCGGCCGAGCGCTCGGAGGTCTCCGCCGCGCTCATCTACTGCGTGATGACGACCGGGCCCACCGGCGAGCCCATGGCCTTCGCCGACCGCGTCGCCGACGTGTACCGGCGGCACGGGCCGGAGACGCTGATCGCCGAGGCGCTGCGGCGGGCGATGCCCGACCTCGCCCTGGCGATGGCGGGGATCACGATCCGGCTTCGCCGCTTCGGGCGGGTCGCCTAGCCGGCCAGGGCCGGTCTCACCGCGTGCCCGCGCGGCCGCGGGCGTCGGGCGCCTCGAGGTCCGGGAGCGCGCGCTCTCGGGCAACCTGGACGTCGCGCCTGGCCCGCAGTCGCACCGCACCAGGGGTGGCGTGGCGAGCCACGGGGTCCATCGGTGGCGGTGGCACCATCCCGTACTCCGCCAGGGCGGCGAGATCGAGGCCCCAGCCCTCGACCTCGTCACGCCGCCGCCAGTCCTCCGCCGCGGTGCGGAGATGCTCCTCCACCTCGTCCTCGCTCCAGCCGTTGATGCGCGCCAGGTGGGCCCTCACCTGCTCCTCGCGGCCCAGCCGGACGGCCCTGCCGAAGTGCTTCACCTCGTGACAGGCGGGACAGAGCGCCATCATCCCGACGAGCCGCTGCATCCGTTCCGCCTCGTCGAACTCCCACGCCTCGTGGGCCTCGACGGCGTGGACGGAGCCGACGCTCGCGCAGATCACGCACCGCGAGCCGGCCCGCCGGTACACCCGTCTCCGCAGCGTGTCCCACCGGCCCCTGGACACCGACGATCGCACGTTGCTGCAGTCGCAGGAGCTGGGGATGCGCTCGGCGGTGAGCCGGGGTCGGGCGGCCGTCACCGGCGCCGCCTCGTCAGCGGCGGGTCCCCAGCACGAGCAGGTACTCACGGGCGTGGGCGATCTCGCCGTTCGTCCGGTAGTTGCTCTCGAAGAAGTCGACCCAGGCGCGGTGCAGCTCCTCACGGCGATCGCCCAGCGCCTCGGCCAGCGTCTTCGTCGGTCCATAACTGGTCGAGAACAGGTCCCAATAGGTCTCGCCCGAGGGCGTCCGCAGCGTCGAGACGTGCTCCTCCATGGTGAGGTCGAATGCCTCGCCGAGCAGGTCGGTGACGCGAGCAGGGTCGCCCCAGTCGAAGGGGCTGCTCGGTGGCGGCGCCGCCTGGAACGGTGCCATCATCCCGAACATCCGAGCGAGGCCTCCCGCCGGGGTCCAGCTCGCGACGGCGACCCGGCCTCCCGGCTTCGTCACCCGGGCGATCTCAGCCGCGGTCGCCGCGTGGTCCGGGGCGAACATGATCCCGCAGGTCGAGGAGACGACGTCGAAGCCGGCGGCCGGAAGATCGAGGCGCTCGCAGTCGCCCACCCGGTAGTCGATTGCACAGCCGAAGGCGGCGGCCCTTTCCCTGGCCGTCTCGACGAGCGCCGGAGCCAGGTCGATGCCGACGACGTCGGCACCCCGACGGGCCGCCCGCTCCGCCACCGCGCCGGTACCGCATGCGAGATCGAGCCAGCGCACCCCCGGACCCGGCGCGAGTCGCTCGACGACCTCGTCGTGGATGTCCACGATCGTGTCGGAGACCCGCTGGTACGCACCATTGCCCCACATGACGCTGTGGCGCGTCTTCAGGTCCTCGTAGGCCATGCCGTCGTCTCCCTCGACCAGTGACCGGGGGCGCCGGCCCCCTGCATGTCGTGCTGCAGCATTGCACGCGAGCCGCGACGAACGACGGTCATTTCCCTCGTTTCAGATGTGTACCTTCGCCGGACCGTCAGCGCCCAGGTCCCACCAGTGAGTGGAATGGATCATTCGGCCGATGAGGAACATCCGTTTCTCGCGAATCCAAGTGTCAACCCGGACGACACGCCGCGGCCGTCCCTCCGCGGCCCGCCTGATTGCTCCAGTTCTGGTCGATCATTCCGTTCTGCCCGAGACTCGGGGGATACCAGACATCGACGCTTGGCACGGGTCGGCGCGGGGCGGGGACTCGCAGAGTGGCGATCTACACCTGTGGGTGGGCGCGATGATGATGTGTAGCATGTGTGACATGCGACACCGATGGCTGGGCGCCCTGGGATGGCGTACTTTGTCCCCGCCCGGTATGCTCACATCGATGTAGGCCGCGTGTTGCACCACACGTTCGTACGAGCGGCCCATATGAGGAAGGAGTCCAAGCATGAACAGGTCTGGAGTGGGCGCGGCCGTTCTGACCGTGGTCACGGCGCTTGCCCTCGGATCACCGCTGGTCGTCGACGCGACGACCGCAGTCAGCGGCAATCCGGCGAAGGGTTGGTGCAAGGGCGTGGTCGACCCCGGGCCTGGCAATGGCGTCCTCAAGGAGCTCGTCGACACCCCGATCCTGGATACGGCGCCTGACGGCACCGCCGTCGTCACCTACAGGTTCCGTCTGACGCTGATCGGCCCCCCCTTCGAGCCGGGCAGAACGGTGCATGTCGCCGACTGCGCGGTGGTGAGCGTGCCGGACAGCACGCCGACGACGCTGTCCGGCCGCAAGTCCACCTTCTCCACCCAGGTGGACCTCGTCGCGCCGTTCTCGTCGACCGTGGTCTCGCTCACGGTGCCCGCCGCCGTGCGGATCTGCGACGAGGCGAAGGTCAACGGCAGCGGCCATGACAACCGCAGCAACATCCTCTGCACCGGCCCGGCGCCGACGTCGTCGACCGGCGGTGTGTCGTCGACACCGGTACCGCCCCCGGCCCCGGCCCCCAGGAGCGGCGTCGGCGCGGTCCATGTGACGGTTCCCAAGTCCGGCAGCGACCTGCCCCTCGGCCTCGGCCTGGTGCTCACCGCCTGCGGCCTCGGAGCGCTCGCGGGCAGCCGGAGACTCCGCCGCCGGGCTCGCCGGTGACGGCCATCCCGTCTCGGAGATGACGTGGTCGCCCGAGCGGTGAGCCGAGCCGTCCTTCCTCTCACACGGCAACGCCGGATCGACGACTGACCGGCGCACCTGGCGCCGCCGCCCGGCCGCACATGCGACCCCTGGCTGGTCAGGGATTACCTCCACACGTCCGTGCCACGAGCAGACAGTCGATGTTCGGTAAGGTCGCGTGCAGCTTTCGTCAGGGCCGCCGTCTGGGAGGGTGAGAGAGGCCCACCCCGGGCGGCGGCCCATCCTTTTCCCGCAGGCCGGAGCGGTCCCTGCTCGACCGCGACTGCTCACCGGCAGCTCGCCGCCGCGGGGGTTGCAGCGAGACGGACGCTGCGTGCGCCGGCGCCGTGGTGGGCGAGTACCGAGTCCGATCTGCGTCAGGGCATCCACAATCGCGACCAGGGGTCTCCGCCGATCTGGCAGATGACCGGGAACGACCGGGTCGAGGCCAGGCCGGCCGGCCGAGCGCGATCCTCACGATCGGAGGTTGAGATCATGGGGCCGCCCTGGGCGTCCGAGACGGTGGCGGTGCGGCGGTCGAGGGCGCTCGCGGAGCTCCGCACCATGCTGACCGGGCTCGATCCGGGCCTGGTCCGGCTCCGGTTCGCCGGGATCGGGACGGCGTCGATGGTGCTCGCGGCCGCCGTGATGTCCGGGGTGCGCGCGCTCACCGGGCAGCCGGTGACCGTGGTGCTGTTCGCCGCGATGCCGGCGATGATCAGCAACCTCGCGGTGAACGAGCTCGACCTGCGGCGGCTGCGGGTCACGACGGCGCTCATGCTCGGTCCGGCCCTGGTCGCGATCGTGGCGGGAACGCTGCTGGCGTCGCATCGAGCCGTCGCCGACGTCGTGTTCGTCGCCGTGATGATGGTCGCGGTCTACGTCCGACGCTTCGGTCCGCGCGGCTTCGCGCTCGGCATGGCCGCGTTCCTGCCGTTCTTCCTGACCCAGTTCCTGCGTCCCAGCGCGGCTCAGCTGCCCTGGCTGCTGCTCGCGGCCTCGACCGGCATCGGGTCGACGCTGCTGCTGCGCGGCTGGGTGTTCGCCGAGCGGGCGGAGCGGACCCTCGACCGGATCGTGCGCGCGTTTCGCGCTCAGCTGCACGCGCTCGTCGGGGCGGTTGCGGACCTCCTGGCGGCGCCGCCGGCGTCCGGCGAGGACGAGCTGCGGGAGGTCCGGCGACGTCGCGCCCGGCTGAGCGACACCGCGCTGCTCCTGGCCGACAGCGTCGAGCAGCGCGAGGCCGACCATCAGCACGGGTCACCGGGCGGGG
>JAXDLS010000455.1:0-3760 GCA_034666485.1 Chloroflexota bacterium | reverse complement strand
CGAGCTGGCCACGCCGCGCCAGCGCCTCGTAGCTGTGCACCGCGCTGAGGTCGGGGTCGACCCGCACCGGCACCGGGTCGCCCAGCGCCGACTGCCGCCAGCCCAGTCCCCAGGGCCCCTCGACCCGCACCACGGTGCGGCCGAAGTCGCGCCGGCCGCGCACCGGCGGGGTGACCGCGTAGCCGGCCTCGCCGGGGATCCAGAGGCGGGTCATCTCGACCGAGGCGCGCATGTCGGGGGGGTGCTCGTCGCGCACCACGGCGCGGTGGCGGCCGCCGCCGTCGACCTCGATGCGCAGCCGCACCGGGTTGGGGCGCCCCACCGAGAGCGGCTCGTCGAGCTCGCGCACCGCGCGCAGCCGGGCCCTCGACGGCGCCCGCCGCCCGTCCACGGCGATCGCCGCGGCGGTGGCGACGAGCAGCGCCAGCGCCACCCAGCGCAGCGGCGCCACCGCCGCCGAGACCGCCAGCAGCGGCAGCGGGGCGAGCAGCAGCGCCGCCCCCCGCGCGGTCATCGCGGCACCGGCACCCGGGCCATCGCCCGCTCCACCGCGGCCACCTCGGTGACCCCGGCGAGCTCGGCCTCGGGACGGCGCACCAGGCGGTGGCGCAGCGCGGGCACGCAGAGGTCCTTCACGTCCTCGGGGATGACGTAGTCGCGGCCGGCGATCGCCGCCAGCGCCTTGCCGCCCTGGAGCAGGGCGATGGCGCCGCGGGGGCTGCTCCCCAGCAGCAGGTCGGGTGAGCTGCGCGTCGCCGCGCACAGCTGGGTGATGTACGAGATGATGACATCGGTGACACGAACCGCGGCGGCATCGGCGCGGGCGGCGCGCAGCGCCTCGGCGGTCACCACGCTGCGGAGGCCCGCGGCCCCGAGCTCCAGCGGGCTGAAGCCGCGGTCGACCCGGCGGAGCAGCTCGCCCTCGGCCTCGGCACCGGGGATGGGCACCTCGAGCTTGAGGAAGAAGCGGTCGAGCTGCGCCTCGGGGAGCGGGTAGGTGCCCTCGAACTCGACCGGGTTCTGGGTGGCGATCACCAGGAAGCGGTCGCCCAGCGGCATGCGGGTGCCGTCGGCGGTGACCTGCCGCTCCTCCATCGCCTCGAGCAGCGCCGCCTGGGTCTTGGCGGGGGCGCGGTTGATCTCGTCGGCGAGCAGGGTGTCGGTGAAGATCGGCCCCTCGCGGAACTCGAAGGTGCCGCGGTCGGCGCGGTAGACGCTGGTGCCGACGATGTCCGAGGGGAGCAGGTCGGGGGTGAACTGGACCCGGCGGAAGCGCGCGTCGGTGGCCTCGGCCAGGGCCCGGGCCATCAGCGTCTTGGCGGTCCCGGGCACCCCCTCGAGAAGGATGTGGCCGGCGGTCAGCAGGCCGAGCAGCAGCCCGTCGAGGACCTGTGTCTGTCCCACGATCACCGTGCCGAGGCTGTCGTGGAGGGCGGCGCGGAGCTCCGAGGCGCGGGTCACCGCGGCATTGTGCCGCTCGCCGCCGGGGCCCAGCCGCGCTCCACGTCGTCGACCTCGCGCGCCAGGGCCAGCAGCGCGGCGTCCCCGGGCTGGCCGGCGGCCAGGCTCCGGGCCCGCGCCAGGGCGGCGTCGACCGCCCCGGCGCGGGCGTCGCCGTAGCCGCGGAGGCGGTCGATGAAGGCCCGGTCGTCGAGCGCGGCCTCGACGCCGGCGGCGGCGCCGACCCGCTCCTTCAGCTCGGTGGCGTAGCGCTCCGCCACACCGCCGAGCCGGGCGGAGCGCCCGTAGAGCCCGGCCATGGCGGTGACGAACTCGTGGGCGCTGGGCACCCGGGCGGAGTCGCCGGCGGGCACCGGGCGGCCCAGCCGCCGGCCGTTCACGGCCAGGTGGACGAGCACCACCAGGGCGGCGAGCAGCCCGGCCGCCCCCACCGGACCGGACAGCGCCGCCCCCGGGCCGCCCGCGGCGCCCTCCCCGTGATGGACCTCGTCGAAGGCGACCCGTCCGCCCCGCGAGCGCTCCAGCAGCGCGAGCACCATCCGGTAGGCGTCGCCCCGCCGTGGCTCCAGGCCGGCGTTGCTGAGCGGGAGGGGGCTGCCGAGCACGTAGGCCCTCCCCGAGCCCAGGCTGCTGCCCACCAGCACCGCCCGCCCGCCGCGCTCGAGCAGGGGGACGGTGCGCGCCGGGGTGTCGAAGGCGATGCCCTCCGCGACGGGCACGCGGCGGACCCGCCCGCCGGGGTCGATGGGCTGCACCGGGACCGCGTCGCCGCCGGCCACCACCCGGGAGGGCGCCACGTGGAGGCGGTCGAGCAGCGGCTGCGCGAGGGCGAGGTCGTCGACGGCGGCGATGAGCTCGCCGCCGTCGCGCACGAAGCGGCCCAGGGTGTCGAGCTCGGGGCCGGTGAAGGCGACGGTGGGCTGGGAGACGACCAGCACGTCGGTGCCGGTGAGGTCGAACGCACCGCTGACCCGGTGCACGGCGAGACCCAGCTCGCCGTCCCCGAGCCAGGAGTAGAGCGCCAGGGTGCCGGCGCGGCCGGCGCTCCGCGAGGAGGGATCGTCGTCGTCGCCGCCGGTGGGGCCGATCAGGGCGACGGCCACGATGACGGCGAGGGCCCCGGCCAGCCAGAGCAGCGGCCCGAGGGCGCCGCGGGAGCGGCCGGTCATGCCGTCACCCTTCCCGCCTCGGCGAGCCGGCGCACCGCGGCGCAGCGGTCGCGGGCCACCAGCCAGTCGGCCTCGCCGACCGGCTCGCCGGAGTACCAGGCACGGTCGAACGCCGCCGCGGCGGGGGCGAGGGCGCCGAGCAGGTCGGCGTCCCCGGCGGCGCGGGCGAGCAGCTCGCGGGTGGTCCAGGAGGCGTCGACGGGCAGCCGTCCGCGCAGCGCCACGCTGAGCAGGGCGCTCCGGAAGGCGCGCCGCACCGCCTCGCGATGGTCGCCGCCGGCGGCCGCGGCGAGGGCGGCGGACCACTCCGCCTCGGGATCGGCGCCCGCCTCCCGGCGCTCCTCGGGCACCCGGCGCAGCCGCCGGCCGGTGGCCCCCCGCGCCAGGCGCAGGACCAGCGCCAGCGCCACCAGCAGCACCGCGGCGCCGGCGACCACCGACCCCACCGGGCCCAGGGCGGCGCCCGCGCCCCCGGCCAGCCGGCGGAGCCCGTCGAAGACCTGGGCGAGCAGCGACGGGTTGCGGGGCTGGTCGAGCCGGGCGAAGGCCGGCCGCCGGTAGACGTCGTCGAGGCGCTGCCGCGCGGCGGCGTCGTCGCCGGGGGCGGCGTTCTCGGGCAGCGTCAGCACCGCGGCGATCGCCCGCAGCCGGGCCAGCGCGTCGCCGACATCGGGCGGCTCGCGGGAGAGGTCGGCACCGACCGCGCCGAGCGCCAGGCCCGGCGAGGGAGCCAGCCGCCGCGCCGCGGCGAGCGCGCCGAGCGCCCCGGAGACGTCCGGGGGGATCGCCTCCAGGTCGGCCGCCGCCCCGTCGACCAGGTGCAGGTAGGCGACCGCGTCGGGGGTGGCGGCGTGCGCCGGCCGTGGCCCTCCGAGACAGAGCAGGACGAGGACGAGGACGATGGCGACGCACGCCTGCCGCCGGCTCACAGCGAGGCGGCGAGCATCTCGATGTCGAAGGCCTCCTTGCGGATGCGCAGGTCGTAGTAGACCAGGGTGAGGGCGATCAGGCTGAGCGGGGAGACCACCACCGAGCTGACCGCGCCGAGCGCCTGGCCGATCAGCTGCTGGGTCCCCGGGCTGAGCCCCCCGATCAGCAGGGCGGCGGGGACCTGGATCACCGCCCCCACC
>JAXDLS010000454.1:0-8108 GCA_034666485.1 Chloroflexota bacterium | reverse complement strand
GGAGAGGGAGAAGTCCATGAGCGTCTCCTGGGCGGCGGGCGCGCGGCCCCGATGAGGGGCCCTCAGTGGAACAACCTTGCCAAAGTGCCTGCGGTCCTCGACTCATCCACGGCTCATCAGCCGAAAGATATTGGGCCGACGGCCCTGAGCGTCGTCCGCTCGCCATTGTGCGCGAGGTCGCGGCCCGCTTGACGGGGGCGAACATATGTTCTAGGGTGCGCCGGTGAGCGCAGTTCCGGCGGGCTCCGAGCAGCCGCGTCGCCCGCCGACCGAGCTGGTCGAGACCCCGTGTCACAGCGCCCTGCAGCGGGTGCGCGGGATGTGGTTCGACTGGTCGCTCAACCCCTACGGCGGCTGCGTCCACCGCTGCACCTTCTGCTACGTGCGCGCCTTCGAGCGCCGCGCCGACCGTCCCTCCGATGGTCGCTACGGGCGCACGGTGCGGGTGAAGACCAACGTGGTCACCGTGCTCCGCGCCGAGCTCCGCCGCCCCTCTCACCAGGCGGGGCTGGTCTGCCTGGGCACCGCGACCGACCCCTACCAGCCCGCCGAGGGCCGGTACCGGCTGACCCGGGGCTGCCTGGAGGCGCTGGTGGCGGCGCGTCGGCCGCTCACCCTCACCACCCGCGGTCCGCTGGTGGTGCGGGACGCAGCACTGCTTGCCGAGGGTGGCGTCGGGGTGAGCGTGTCGATCAGCGTGCCGACCGTCGACGAGGCGGTGGTGCGGCGCACCGAGCCGGGCACGGCGCCGCCGCGGCAGCGGCTGCGGGCGCTGGAGCGGCTGGCGGCCGCGGGGGTGCGGGCCGGGGTGCTGATGGCGCCGGTGCTGCCGGGGATCAGCGACGGCGACGAGTCGCTGGCGGCCACGGTGCGGGCGGCGCGCGACGCCGGCGCCGCCTTCCTCCTGGTGGGGGTGCTGAATCTGACCCCGGGCACTCGGGAGCACTTCCTGGAGGCGCTCGCGGAGGACTGGCCGGAGCTCCTGCCTCGGTATCTCGACCTCTACCGCGGGCGCAGCCACCTCCCCGCGACGCAGACCTCCGGCGTCGCCGCCCGGGTCGCCGGCCTGCGCGCCGCGGCCGGGATCGCCGCCGACCGGCCACCCCGTTGCGCCGACCCTCCGATGGCTCGCCAGCTCTGCCTGCATCTGTGAGGCGTGAGCCGGCGGAGGTCGTGTGGAGTCTGGCACGGGCACGCTGTGCTCCTCGGCGGCTCCGTGGTCGTCGGTCTGGCGTGGGGGATGGGGGATCTGGCGCGTGGTGGACGGGGCCTCTTGTACGGCCCGCGGGCCGGCGGCTCGGGAGTCACCCCGGGCCCGCCCTGACCCTCGGGCGCTTCCAGCACCCTCCGGTGGCCATGCCGATCAGGCGATCCCTGGTCTCGAACCGCAGGTCGCCCTCGGCGGTGCGGCGGATGTCGAACTCCCCGTCGTGGTGCCGGTGGTGGTGATAGGTGCAGAGGCTGACGAGGTTCCAGAGCTCGGTGGGCCCGAGGTCGAACCAGTGGTCGATGTGATGGGGCTGGGTCCGATTGGCCGGCACCGGGCATCCGGGGAAGCGGCAGGTGCGATCGCGGCTCTGCACCGCGAGACGCTTGCGCGGCGAGACGATCTGCCGCGCCCGCCCGGCGTCGATCGGCAGCCCGTCGCGCTCGGTGAGGGTGAGGACCTCGGCGTCGCAGCCCAGCCGCCGCGCCACCGCGGTGGACAGCGCGGGCCCGTTGTCGACGTGGCAGCGGCCGTTCGGCGTCCCACCGGTGAGAACGCCGGCGTCGACGTGCACCACCATCTGCACCGGTGACGGCCGGGGGCCGTTGCTACCCGGATCGCCGCCGGACGCGGTGTGGCATGCCATCACCAGCGCATCCGCCCGCAGCGCAGCCGGCGGGTCCTCGGCGGGGTCGGGAGCGATCGGGCGTGCCGAGCGCTCGGCCGCGAGCCTGCGCTCGAAGCTCTCCACCACGGCGCGGACCAGTGCGCCCTCATCGGGCGGAAGCGCTCCGCTGAGCCGGAGCATGCCGAGCTCGTCCCACCGGAAGCGCAGACCACGCTGCGCCCGCTGTGCCCGGGCGCGCTCCGGGGCGTCGACCAGCTCGGCATTGTGCGTCTCGCGGCAGATCCGGGCGAGCTGAGGAGGCGACGCCGTCCGCGCCTGCTCCACCCAGAGCCCCTGGTCCTCGGCGGTGGCGACGGTGCTGAGCGAGCGAACCTTGTCGAGGGAGAGCTCCCCAGCCGAGAACGAGGCAGCCACCTCGGGCAGCTCGCGCATCGCATGCCCCGCGCGCAGCAGCGCATCGGCGGTGTACCGATCGAACCCGCCGTGCCGAGCGCTGGCTGGCGGTCACCGTCACCGCGGTCCTGGAGAAGAGCTACCGGCAGGAGCACCGGGGCTCAGCCGGTGCCGCCACCCGCTTTCGTCAGACCGCCCGCCGGCGCTTCCGGTTGCGATGGGTGATCCGCGAGGCGCGGTCGCCGCCGACGCTGCTTCCGACGACTGCTTCCCGCTGATCACCAACGACACCTGCCCCTCTGTCCCGACGACCGCGGCTGCCGCGCTCCCACGCCGCCCGAGTGCTGGAGCTCTTCGCCGGGGTCGCCCGCCCCACCCAGCGCCTAGGCCAGCACCCCGTGACTGGGGGAGAAATCGTCTCCCAGAAGTGCAGAAAACCGAATAAACACAATCACAAACGCAATCGCAAACACCCCAATCCACGCCGCACCCCCGCACAGCACCACCGCGCGCCCCACTCTCCCTCCCCCGGGCCAGACCCACACACAGCCCGAGGTACACCGCGCACCCGCAACCGGCTCACCGCAGCCCCAAACCGGCCCTACGCCGCGCCTCCTCCGGCGGCGGTGCGCGGCGACAGCAGGAGGCTCCCCTCCCCCCGCCGTCCCTGCACCCAGGTGGCGTCGACCGCCACCTCGATGCGCGCGGCGGCCTCGGCTGCCAGCAGCCGCACCGCGGCGGGCACCCGGCCCGGGGCGGCGCGGCCTTCAAGGAAGGTGGACCGCACCCGACCACCGGCGAAGAGCACCACGGCGGTCCCTCCGGGAGCGTGGACCACCAGGGCGGCGTCCGCGGCGATCTCGCCGAGGTGGTCGAGCAGGCCGTCGAGGTCGGCGAAGCGGCCGAGCAGCCCGGCGACCAGGGTCCGGCCCGCGAGCAGCTCGCTCGCCGCCTCGGCCCGATCGGGGTCGAGCTCCACCACCGTGACCCTGCCGTCCTCGCGGGCGGTGCGCCGGTCGAGGCAGCGGAGCGCTCCGCGGAGGTCGCTGACCGCACCCACGGCGTCGTCGTCGTAGCGGGCCGCGACGATCCGGCCGCCGACCAGCAGCACCAGGGAACCGAAGTCGGGACCCTGGACGCGCACGTACCCGGTGAGCTCATCGCCCTCGACCGTCCTGAGCAGCCGGGTGACGTCGATGAAGGACGTCGGGCCCGTGTACATCGTCGGGCCCACGAGCACCACGTCGAGCACTCCGCCCACCATCCCATCGGTGATCGCCACCGGTCCCACCGCCCTCTCCGGCACCATCTCGTCCTCCCGCTCCCCAAAGCAGGATACGCCCAGACGCTCCAGACACGCCAGTCGCACCTGCGGGCTCACGCTCGAGAGGAGCTAGAGAAGCCGCTCCTGGGCGATCGTCTCGCCCTGCCGGCGGCGCCGCCGGGGAACGGCGGGCACCTCGCCGCCGGGCTCGCCGTCCGAGGCGGGATGCTCGACGAGCGCGACCACCCGGGTCTGCATGAACCGCCCGATGCGGACCGGCCTGCCCGTGCGGGTGACCTCGGCGACCTCCACCACCCCGCGGACGGTGCTCACCTCGACCTTCCGGCCGGCGCGGGTGGCGTCGATCTCGTAGGTCCGGACCCCGTCACCGGTGTCGATCACCACCTCGACCCGGTCGCCTTTCATGGATCGATCCTACCCACCCGTCATGCCCGCCGTGTGCTCTCACCCCGAGGTGAGGCCGGTCTCACCCGGGCGGGTGCGAAGTGTCCGTGGCGGGGGGCTTCTGCGCACCCCCACCGCCGCCGAGAATGGCCTCATCCCCATCGAAGGTGGAGGTGGAAGGCGTGAGCGCAACAACGACCCGGAAGCGGTGGCTGGCCACCCTGCGCGGCAGCGCGGTGCTGCTCGCCCTGGCGGCGGTGATGGTGACCCTCACCGGCCTCGGCGCCGTCGTCCTGCAGCACGCGGGCTAGCGCTCCTCCTCCGCGGCCGGCGTCTCCGAGTAGCCGGGGAACCGCCAGGCCATCTGCGGCGCCAGCAGGCCGCCGTGGCCGAGCCCGGCGAGGAACCCCTGGTCGAGCTGCTCGCCGGCGAAGAGGCGGGTGAGCAGCAGGTCGAGGGCGGTGCGGCGGCTGAACATGCCGCAGGAGGCGACGCCGATCGCGTGCCGTCCCTCCAGGGTGGCGATCCAGTAGCTGCTGCCGGGATGCACGGGCAGGCCCCGGCGCACCTCCACCGCCCCCGCCTCGAGGGCCGCCTGCCAGGTGACGTCCAGCGGGTCGGTGGACGCGACCCCGACCGCGAGCACGATGTCGGCGCCCTGCGCGGCCTCGAGGAGCGCGTCGCGGGTCGCGGCACGGTCGCCGGCGGCGTAGACGACCTCGCCGGCCCGGCCGCCGAACCAGGCGACCTTGGCGCGCAGCGAGGTCTCGAAGCGCGCGCGGGCGCTGGCGTCGAGCCGCTCGCGCACCACCGCCGACACGGTGAGGGGCAGGAAGCGGCGCACCGTCATCACGTGCCCGGCGTGCACCCCGGCGCCGGCCTGCCGCTCGGCGCCGGCGAGCACCGCCTCGGCGATCCCGAGCGGGGTGATCTTCACCCCGGCGACGGCGCGGCCGGCGTCGATGGGGATGCCGTCGGGGAGCGCGAACACGGTGACGTCGGTGATGGAGTTCATCGCGTCCAGCGCCCGTGCGTCGACCCGCAGCAGGCCGCGATGCCCGGCCGAGAGGCGCACCTGCGACTCCACCGGGCGGCCGGCGCGCACCCCCTCGCCGGCCACGGCCGCGGCCAGGCGCACCGCGGCGGTGTCCTCGTCGACGTCGCCGGGGTCGAGCCAGAGGAGGTGCAGCTCGTCCTCGCCGGAGGCCTCGAGGACCAGGGCGTCGGCGCGCTCCAGCCGGTGGCCCTTCAGCCGCGCCGGGCGGCCGCCGGGCCCGAGCACGTCGCGGCAGAGGATGGCGCCCACCCAGCGCGACGGGGCCTCGGCCACCTCGTCGCTGCGGAGCACGTCGAGACGCATCAGGAGGCTCCCGCCGACGTAGGCGGGGCGATGGCCGCGAGCGAGCCGCCCCGCCGGCCGCGGCGCACCGCCACCACCTCGCCGAGGATGGCGAGGGCGATCTCCTCCGGGGTGCGGGCGCCGATGTCGAGCCCCACCGGGCTGTGCACCCGGGCGATGTCGGCGTCGGTGAAGCCCGACTCGCGCAGCCGGGCCACCCGCTTGCCGTGGGTGGTGCGGCTGCCGATGGCGCCGATGTAGCCGACCGGGCTGCGCAGCAGGCAGTCGAGGGTGGGCTCGTCGAACTTGGCGTCGTGGCTGAGGCAGACGGCGGCGTCGCGGGGCCCGAGGCGCAGCCCCGGGAGGGCGTCGTCGGGCCAGCGCGCGATCAGCTCGTCGGCCTCGCCCAGCCGCTCCTCGGTGAGGAAGGCGGTGCGCGGGTCGATGACCACCACCCGGTGGCCGAGCACCTTCGCGAGCCGCACCAGGGCGATGCCGATGTGGACGGCACCGACCACCGCCAGCAGTGGGGCGGGGACGTGGGGCTCGACGTAGAGCGGCACCCCGCCGACCTCCTCGATGCCCGGGTGCCCGGACTCGAGCCGGGTCGCGGCGGCACCGGCGGCGGCGCCGTCGAGCACCGCCGAGCCCAGGCTGCCGGCGATGCCGCCGGTCTCGCCGACCACCGCGGTGCGCCCCGCATGCTCGCCCTCGAGCACGGTGAGCAGCGCCGCCGCCCGCTTCTCGTCCAGGGCGGTGCGCAGCGCCGCCAGCGCCGGGTCGGCGGCGTCCCAGCGGAGGGTGTGGACGAAGACGTCCACGGTGCCGCCGCAGGCCAGTCCCACCTCCCAGCCGAGCTCGTCGCTGATGCCGTAGTGGAGCACCCGGGGACGGGCCCGGCCCTCGAGGGTGGCCCGTGCCTCCTCGACCACCGCGCCCTCGAGGCAGCCGCCGCTCACCGAGCCCACCATGCGACCGTCGCGGCCGACCGCCATCCGCGCCCCCACCGGCCGGGGCGTCGACCCGCTGGTCCGCACCACCGTCGCCACCGCGACCTCGGGGTCGGCGGCGGCCCACTCGTCCAGGGTCGTCAGCAGCTCGCGCACGTCATGGAACCTCCGTCACCGGCCGGCGCCGGCCCGCCGGCCGCCTCCCCGGCGGGGCCTCCGCCTCGGCGAGCAGGCGCCGGTAGTCGTCCGGGGTGTCGACGTCGATGGCGGCGTCCTCCACCGAGAGGGTGGCGACCGTGCCAGGAGCGGCGCGCAGCAGGGCCCGCAGCCCGCTGTCGCCGCGCACCCCCAGCAGCTGCGGCCAGAGCCGGCGGTCGGCGACCACGGGCGGCTGGAGCACGCCTCCGCAGCTCGCCGCGGCCGCGGACAGGCCACTGCGGCGGTGCCGGTCGAGCACCGCGTCGACCAGTGCCGCGTCGACCCGGGGCTGGTCGCCGAGGAGGACGGCGACGCGCTCGATCTCGGGGCCGAGGGCGGCCACCCCGGTGCGCAGCGATGCACCCATGCCCTCGGCGTGATCGGCGGCGACCACCACCCGGACCCCCCGGGTGTCGACGGCGCCGCCGACCCGCTCGGCCTCGGCGCCGAGCACCAGGACGACCTCGTCGAGGCGGGCGGCGCGGGCGGCGGCGAGCACCGTCCCGAGCAGCGTGGTCCCGGCCAGCGGCAGGAGCTGCTTCGGCCGTCCCATCCGTCGCGAGGCCCCGGCGGCGAGCACCACTCCTGCGGTCCGCATCCCCCCATGATGCGCCGCGCCGCGCCGGCGGCAGACGATCACAATGCAGGACGGAACCCGCCGCCCAGGGGAGCCAGAGTGCACATCGAGAACTCCTTCGCCGTCGACGCCCCAGCGGACCGCGTCTTCGCCTTCCTTCTCGACGTGCACGGCGTGCTCGACTGCGTGCCCGGCGCCGAGCTCTCCGAGATCGTCGACGACGACACCGTCCGCGGGCGGGTCCGGGTCCGGGTGGGCCCGGTCAGCGTCGCCTACGAGGGCACCGGCCACGTGGTCGCCCGCGACGACTCCGCGCGCACCGCGGTGCTCGAGGCGGAGGCGCGCGAGCCCGGTGGCTCGGGCTCGGCCCGGGCGGTGATCACGGTGACGGTCGGCGAGCGGGGCGACGGTGCGGAGGTGCTCATGGCCACCGAGCTCACCGTCGCGGGCAGGGGGGCGCAGACCGGCCACGGCACCGTCGAGGAGGTCTCGCGCAGCCTCCTCGGGCAGATGGCCGCCTGCATCGGCGCCCGGCTCGCCGAGCCGCCGCTGCCGCTGCCCACTCCGATCCTCTCCACCGTGGCCGCCGAACCTCCCAGCCCGGCCGCCCGGGCCCTCGCGCTCGCCCGCGACCGGCCCCTGACGCTGGCCTCGGCGGGAGGCGCGGCCGCCGCCGCCCTGGTGGTGGCGGTGCTGCTGAGGATGCGCGGCCGCCGCTGCTGAGTCAGCGCTTCGGACTGCGTCGGGGAAGGTCGGCGAGGCGGCGGCCCAGCTGGTCGAGAGCGTCGACGTTGTGGGCGGCGAGGAAGTCGTCGCAGTAGGGGAGCGCCGCCGCCATCCCGCGCGCCTCGGGCGCGTAGACCGCGGAGCCGAGCAGCGGGTTGAGCCAGATCAGCCGGTGGCAGCTGCGTGACAGCCGCGCCATCTCCCGCTCCAGGACGGCGACCTCGCCGCGGTCCCAGCCGTCGCTGATGATCAGCACGACGGCTCCGTGGCCCAGCACCCGCCGGGCGTAGCGGCGGTTGAAGCTGCGCAGCGACTCGCCGATGCGGGTGCCGCCGCCGATGTCGTGCACCTGCTCGGCGGTGTCGGCGAGGGCGTCGTCGATCTCGCGGCGGCGGAGCAGGTGGGTGATCCGGCTCAGGCG
>JAXDLS010000453.1:0-3356 GCA_034666485.1 Chloroflexota bacterium | reverse complement strand
ATCGAGTCCGGCCTCATCGGCTCCCCGGAGTACCTGGCCGGGGCGGGCTCGTGACCCCATTCCCACGCATCACATCCTCCGCGGCGGAGCCGGTCACCGTGGCCGGTTCCGCCACCAGGGGCATGGCGTGGCCGCCGTCGCCGTGACCCCCGCGCCTCCACGGTCACCGGCTCAGGAGACGGTGACGGAGCCGTCCATCCCCGGGTGGAAGGTGCAGTGGTACTGGTACTGGCCCGCCCGGTTGAACTTCACCTGGTACTTCTCGCCGGCGCCCATGGTCCCCGAGGTGAGCTCGGGGTTGGCGTCGAAGGTCACGTTGTGGGGGGCCGTCCCCGCGTTGGTCCACTGCACCACGCCCCCCGAGCTGACGGTGATCGCCGCCGGGTCGAACCTCAGACCGACCGTCTCCTGCACGGTCTCGGCGGCGGTCTGGCCGGTCACCTGCTCGCCGGCGGCCGGCGGCGGGGTGGGCACCGCCGCCGAGGTGGCACCCTGCGAGGCGGAGAGCGCGGGCACGGGCAGCGGCTGCCCGGTCACCGGGGCGGCCACGAGCGCCAGGCGGCGGGCCAGGGCGTCGTTGCTCAGCCCACCGACGTTGAGGGCGATGCCGACCACGGCGGGGCCGTCCTGGACGGCGACCAGGCCGGAGCTGCCGGAGCTGCCGGTGGTGCCGAGGTATGCCGGGCCGACCGGGCTCAGCCCGGCGGTGACGTCGGCGAGGGCCGCCAGCGTCGACTTCGGGAAGACGCTCACCACCAGCGTGGGACCACGGAACGACTGGTAGGTGCACTGTCCCACGGTGGAATGCGAGCCCACCGACGTGACCAGGTAGTGGCCCGGCGGCGCCGGGTCGGGAGCGCCGCTCGCCTGCGGCGGCGGCGTCCCGGGCGCCGGCGTCCCGGAGGGAGGAGGCAGCTCGGCGCCCGAGGGCAGGGTGAGGGCCGCCGCGATCGCGTCGGCGGGCAGGAGCCTGCAGGCGTCGGGGGTCACCGACGCGACCGGCGGAATGGTGTCCGCGCTGATGTCGCCGGGCGACGACGAGCAGCCGGAGAGCAGCACGAGCATGGCGCCGAGAGCGACGCCACGCAGCCCGCCGAGGGTCCGGCCGGCGCAGTCAGGGAGCCCTGATCTGGGTGTGCGCATGGCGGGCCGGGATGATAGTCGATCGATGCCGGAGCAGAGCGGCCGGACCGCCGCGGCGGGGGGTCAGTTGTCGGGCGGCGGAGGGTCGCGCAGGTCCACGACCACGGGAGCGTGGTCGGACGGGCCCTTGCCCTTGCGGGCGTCGCGGTCGACGTAGGCGTCGGTGACCGCCGCGGCGAGCGAGGGGCTGGCGTAGACGAGGTCGATCCGCATCCCCTGGTTCTTGTGGAACATCCCGGCGCGGTAGTCCCAGTAGGTGAAGGGGCGGTCGTACTTGAGCGGCCGGGGCACGACGTCCTCGAGGCCCAGCGCGCGCAACCCGGCCAGGGCCTCGCGCTCGGGAGCGGTGACGTGGGTGGAGGCGGCGAAGGCCGCCGGGTCCCAGACGTCGGCGTCGGTGGGCGCGACGTTGAAGTCACCGCACACCGCCAGCTCGCGCGCGCCGTCGAGCTCGCCGGCGACCGTGTCCTGGAGCGCGCGCAGCCACTCGAGCTTGTACACGTACTGGGGATGGCCGACCTCGCGGCCATTGGGCACGTACACCGACCAGACCCGGACCCCGGCGCAGGTGCCGCCGAGCGCACGGGCCTCCGGCGGGGTGGTCGCCGGCGCCCCGGGCAGGCCCGCGGCCACCTCCTCGAGCCCGACCCGCGAGAGCAGCGCCACCCCGTTCCAGCGACCCAGGCCGTGCGACGCCACCTCGTAGCCCAGCGCCCGCAGCTCGGCGAGGGGGAACTCGGCGTCGGCGCACTTGGTCTCCTGGAGACAGACCACGTGGGGCGCCGTCTGCTCCAGCCACTCCAGCAGCCGGGGCAGGCGCGCGGCGATCGAGTTCACGTTCCAGGTTGCCAGCCTCACGGCCCCATCTTGGCAGGTGGTCCCGGGCGGTTTCGGCCCGCGCCCCCCCGGGGAACGCTCTCTGGAACATGGAGACGACCTTCCCGACACCCGTGGACCCCCCGCTGGACCAGCGCTCGATCGGCGACGACGCCTTCTACGAGTGGCTGCTCTCCGACCACCCGATGGCCGCCGGCGAGCGTGAGCGGCGCCGGCACGAGCACTACCTCCGCCGCACCGCGCAGCGCGCCGAGATCCGCGAGCTGATCGACCGCTGGACCCCCGAGGCCTCGCAGCGGCTCTTCGCACTGCGCGAGTCGATGCGCCGCTTCGCCGACCGTTGGGAGGCGGTCTGCGACGAGTGGCTGCAGGGTGAGAGCGTCGACGTCGACGCCGTGCGGGAGCGGCTCGTCCTGCAGCGCCGTGACCGGGGCGACGCCGGCTACCGCTATCCCGAGCGCTACCTCGGCACCCGCGCCGCGGCATCCGCCCTGCCGCCGGCGCAGGACCCCTCCGGCCTCCTCCTCCAGATGGAGCAGACCGCCGATCGCGAGTTCCTCTCCGAGCGCTTCGGCATCGACCCCGGCCCGGTCGCGCCCCGGCTCCGGGTGAGGCCCACCCAGGCGCTGCTGGGGCTGGAGCAGACCGCGTCGGGCGTGGGAATGCGGGAGATGCGCTGGCGGCCGGACGAGATCCTGGCCGAGACCGCCCTCGGCGGCAGCGCCGCGGCGGGGCCCCGCCGCGTGGTGGTCCCGGCCGACTCGGTGCGGGCGCGCGGGCGTGAGCAGCGGGGCACCCGGCCGACGCTGGCGATCCGCCGCGGCGACCGCGACGTGCTCAGCCTCGCCGGAGTCGAGGACGCCGGCGGTGTCGCCGTGGTCACCGTGGCCGCCGACCCCAGGCTGGGACGCAGCAGCGAGCGCATGCCGCTGCTCCTCGAGCCCGACGAGGAGCTCGAGTGGCTCGACGGCGGGCTCGACCCCGGCCGCCTCTCCGCCATCCTCGGCCGGCCCCGGTCATCCGCGGAGCTGAGCGTCCTGCCG
The DNA here is from genome assembly GCA_034666485.1 of Chloroflexota bacterium. GTDB lineage: Bacteria > Chloroflexota > Dormibacteria > Aeolococcales > Aeolococcaceae > CF-96. The sequence continues at coordinate 333 of JAXDLS010000453.1, read as the reverse complement.
GTCGCCGGGTAGGGGCCGCCCGCCGGCTGCTCGATCACCCCGTCTCAGCCCGCGGCTCCGCCTCCGGTGGGAGCCGCCTGGAGACGGGAGCCGATGCACCGGGCCATCTGGTCGATCAGCCTCCTGGAGACGTCCTCGATGGCCCCACGACCGAACTGGGCGATGCGTCCGGTCACGGTGAGGTCGGTCTCCAGCCGCACCTCCGAGCCGCCCTGCGGGGTCGCCGCCACGGTGAGCACCAGCCCGGCGCGCACCGAGCCCTGGCCACCGACCTCGCGACCCTCGCCCTCGATGGTCACGGTCGCCGAGGTGTCGTCCTCGGCCACCTCCTTG
>JAXDLS010000452.1:0-5441 GCA_034666485.1 Chloroflexota bacterium | reverse complement strand
TTGTACTGCGTGAGCACACAGATCCGCAGCAGGCCCGAGTTCACCAGGTTGGACAGCACGAAGTCGATGAGGCGGTAGCTCCCCCCGAAGGGCACCGCCGGCTTGGCGCGGTCGGTCGTCAGCGGTGACAGGCGCTTGCCCTCGCCGCCGGCGAGGACCATCGCGAAGACGGAGGGCTGGGCGTGCTGGGCCATGAGCATCGATGCTGACGTCAATCCTGCACCACCGGGCGTGCCGAGCGCGCGTGCGGCGCCTCCAATGCGGCCCCGGCCAGGTTCGGCCCTCGGCCGGAGGCGGGGGCCATGGAGGCCGCCTCCGGACTGGCGCTTGGCGGCCGGCGGATCTCGGACATTGACACAAGAGTGGTGCCTGCCCACTATCACTCGCACCGGGCGCCAGGCGTCGCCGGGCACACCACACGGTCAGGGATCACATGGGGGAGGCGGTGGTGAGTACGAGCACAGCTGATGGACCTCGGTCGGTCGAGGGGGCGGCCAAGCGTTCCGAGCCGGTCCGGACGCGCACCGTCTTCTCCCTCTCCCTCGTCCTGGCGATCGCGCTGGTCACGCTGGTGGTCGGCGTGGTGGCCGGCCGGGCAACCGGCTCGTCGAGCGGGTCGGGGGGAGGCGGGGGTGCCGCCGGTGCGGTCAACGGAAAGAAGGTCGACGTCATCATCAAGGCCAGCGATTCCTCGTTCTGGCAGGTGATGCTCGCCGGAGCCAAGCAGGCCGCCGGGGACTTCGGGATCAGGGTCAGCACCTTCGGTCCCACCTCGGAGACCAACATCGACCAGCAGGTGCAGCTGGTCGAGAACTCCATCTCCCGGGGGGCGCAGGGCATCGTCATCGCCGCCAACTCGTCCGGCGCGTTGAACTCGGCCATCGACCGGGCCCGCCACGCCGGGATCAAGGTCATCACCGTGGACACCCGGGTGACGACGGCCTCGGAGGCCTTCGTCGGCACCGACAACCTCAAGGCGGGCAACCGCGCCGGGCAGCGGATGTGCGACCTGCTCAAGACCCGGGGGACGACCGCCGGGTCGGTGATGATCGAGTCGTCGGTGGCCGGGATCCAGTCCCTGGCCGACCGCGACGCGGGCTTCCGCCAGGGCCTCGCCGCCGCCTGTCCCGAGGTGACCGCCTCGGCGGAACGCTACAACAACAACGACATCAACACCGCCGCGTCCCAGGTGAACGACGCGCTGACCTCCAACTCCCAGCTGCTGGGGGTGTTCGCCGACAACAACACCTCGGGGGTCGGCGCCGCGCGCGCGATCAAGGACAACAGCCTGGCCGGCAAGGTGGCGGTGGTGGCCTTCGATTCGGACGCGCAGGAGAACGCCGCCCTGGCCTCCGGGAACATCGACGCGCTGGTGGTGCAGAACCCCTACTTCTTCGGGTACCAGGGTGTGCTGCTGGCCGGGATGGCCATCGTCAACCGCATCCCTCCGCGCGACATCGATCCCGGCGCGGTGGTGGCGGACAAGGCGAACATGAACCAGCCCGACGTCAGGCTGCTGCTCGAGCCACCCACCGCGAAGGCCGGCTCGTGAGCGCCGCGGCCGCCGCGCCGACCTCCACCGCGGTCCTCGAGCTGCGCAACGTGTCCAAGGCCTTCGGGCCGGTGCAGGCGCTGAGCGACGTGTCGCTGCGGCTGCTGCCCGGGCAGGTGCACTGCCTGGCCGGCGAGAACGGAGCGGGGAAGTCGACCCTGATCCGGGTGCTCACCGGTGCGCTGCGGCGGGACTCCGGCACCTACGAGATCGACGGCGAACCGGTCACCACGGCCACCCCGGCGACGCTGCGGGCGGCCGGGGTGCAGGCGGTCTACCAGGAGCTCAGCCTGCTTCCCCACCTGTCGGTGGCGGAGAACCTGTTCATGGGACGGCTGCCCTCCCGCAGGGGCATGGTCGACCGCGCCGAGCTGAACCGCCGCGCCCGGACCGCGCTCGCAGAGGTCGGGCTCGACCGGGTCGACCCCAACGCCGTCGTCGCGGGGCTGTCCGCGGCCACGCGGCAGCTCGTCGAGATCGCCAAGGTGCTCACCGCCGACTTGGTCAAGGTGATCGTCTTCGACGAGCCGACCACGGCGCTGACCGAGGCGGAGTCGGCCCGGCTGCTGGCGCTCATCCGGCGGCTGCGCGGTGATGGCGTCGCCATGCTCTACGTCACCCACCGGCTCGAGGAGATGTTCGAGATCGGAGACTGGGTGACCGTGCTCCGCGACGGCGGCCTCTCCCAGAGCGGACCGATCGCCGACTACGACGAGGACAGGCTGATCACCGCCATGGTGGGTCGTGAGGTGACGGCGCTGTACCCACCCTCCGAGCGGCGCGAGGCCGCGGCGCCGAGGCTTCGCGTCCGCGGGCTGCGACGGCTCGCGGGCGGCCCCAGCATCGACCTCGACGTCGCCGGCGGCGAGGTCCTGGGCATCGGGGGACTGCTCGGCTCCGGTCGCAGCGAGCTGCTGCTCTCGATCTTCGGCGCCGGCCCCATCCACGACGGCGAGATCCAGATCGACGGACGGGTGGTGAAGCCGCACGGACCGCGCAGCATGATGAGCGCCGGCGTCGGACTGCTCACCGAGGACCGCAAGGTGCTCGGCCTGCTTCCCGAGCTGTCGATCCGGGAGAACGTCACCATCGCCAGCCTGCGCAGCGGCTCGCGTCACGGCCTGCTGCCCGGGCGGGAGCAGGCCGCCGAGGCCGACGCCCTGCTCGACAGCCTGCGACTCCGCGCGGGCTCGTACGAGCAGCCGGTGTCGACCCTGTCGGGTGGGAACCAGCAGAAGGTGCTGCTCGCGCGCTGGCTGCTGACCAAGCCCAAGGTGCTGGTCTTCGACGAGCCGACCAAGGGGATCGACGTCGGCGCCAAGGGCGAGCTCTACGCCGTGATCCGCGACCTGGCGGAGCGGGGGCTGGCGATCGTCGTCGTCTCCTCTTACCTGCCCGAGCTGCTCGGCCTCGCCGACCGGGTCCTGGTCCTCCGCGACGGGGCGGTGGCCGGCGAGCTGGGCAGGGCCGCCTCCGAGGAGGACGTGCTGCGGCTCGCGAGCGGCGGCGGCTCGAGCCGGGCCAGGCCCTCCATCCCCACGCCTCGACCGGCGTCCGGCGCCGCCGGCGAGCTGGTGACCCCCGATGCCTAGGCTGCTCTGGCGCGAACCGATCCTCACCACCACGATCAGCAGTGCGCCGGCCGTCCCCGCGCCGGGCGAGGCGCCGGCCACCGGGGCGCCGGCGCCTCCGAGAACCCGGGTGGTCACGCTCGGCGACATCGCCGGCCGGGAGAGCGGCGGGCTGGTGGTGCTGCTCGTCGCCGTCGGCGCCCTGACCCTCGCCAGCAACGAGTTCCTGACCGGGGGCAACCTCTCCAACCTGGCCCGGCAGGTGGCCATCTTCGGGATCATCGCCGTGGGCCAGCTGCTGGTGATCCTCACCGCGGGCATCGACCTCTCGGTGGGCTCCGTGCTGGGCCTGTCCGGCGCGGTCACCGCCCAGCTGCTCGTCGCCGGCGTGACGGCGCCGGTCGCCATCCTCGCCGGGCTCGCGATCGGTGGCGCGCTGGGGCTGGCGAACGGCCTCCTGGTCACCCGGTTCAGGCTGCCGCCGTTCATCGCCACCCTCGGCATGCTGGGCATCGCCCGCGGGGTCGTGCTGGTCATCACCGACGCCAAGACGGTGCAGGGGAACGGGCTGCCGGAGGGCTTCCAGTCGATCGCGAACGGCACCGTGCTCGGCATCCCCAACCTGCTGATCATCGCCGGGGGGGTCACCGTCGCGGTGTGGTTCCTGCTCACGCGGACCGTCTTCGGCCGGTACATCTACGCGGTCGGCTCCAACCCCGAGTCGGCGCGTCTCGCCGGAGTTCCCGTCGCCATGGTGACGGTCGCCGTCTACGCCATCTCCGGCCTGCTCGCCGGGCTCGGTGGGGTGCTGCTGACCTCTCGCCTGGGCGCGGGCATCCCCACCGCGGGCACCGGCTTCGAGCTGAACGCGATCGCGGCCTGTGTCATCGGCGGCGCCAGCCTCTTCGGTGCGAAGGGCAGCGCGCTCGGCGCCGCCGCGGGGGCGCTGATCATGGGCGTGCTCAACAACGGCGGCAACCTGCTGGCGATCAACGCCTTCTACCTGCAGATCGCGATCGGCGTCCTGATCCTCGTCGCCGTCGGGTTCGACCAGATGAACACCCGGAACGCCCAGCGAGGCAGCTGAGCCGCCGGGCGGCCCGTCCCTCCCCGCCGCTGGGCCATACTCGGCGGCGGGGATCGCCGCCGGCGGCCCGCGATCCCGGCAACGCGGAGCGGGTGGAGGGCAGATGACCGTCGTCGTCGTCGGCGAGGCGCTGATCGATCTCGTCGAAGCGCCGGACGGGTCCTACACCGCCCACCCCGGCGGGTCTCCCGCCAACACCGCGGTCGCGCTCGCGCGGTTGGGCACGGCCGCCGCCTTCGCGGGGCGCCTGTCGGGCGACGGCTTTGGACGCCGGCTCCGCAGCCATCTCGAGGCCAACGGGGTCGACCTCGGTCTCTGCGTGGCGGCGGCCGAGCCGACCACCCTCGCGGTGGTGGCGCTCGACGGCGGCGGGGGCCCCCGGTACACCTTCTATGTCGAGGGCACCACCACCGCGACCTGGTCGGCGTCCGAGCTCCCGGCCGTCCTCCCCGAGCGGGTGAACGCCATCCACACCGGTTCCGTCGCTCTCGCCCTGCCCTCCGGGGGAGAGGTCATCGGCGACCTGCTGCGCCGGGAGCGCGGCCGCAGGGCCATCTCCCTGGACCCCAACGTGCGGCACCCCTTCGCCGGCGAGCGCGACCGCTACCGCGGGCGGCTGGAGGGCTGGCTGGGGTGCGCCGGCCTGGTCAAGGTGAGCCAGGAGGACCTCGAGTGGATCTACCCCGGGGAGGCGCCGGCCGAGATCGGCAGGCGCTGGCGCGCACTGGGACCCGCGCTCGTGGTCGTCACCCTCGGCCCCGGGGGGTGCATGGCCTTCGTCCGGGACGAGGAGATCACCTGCGCCGCCAGGCCGGTGACGCCGGTGGACACCATCGGTGCGGGGGACTCGTTCGCCGCCGGGCTGCTCGACTGGCTGGACCGGCACGAGCGCCTCGGCGTCGCCGGCCCGGCCGCGCTCACCGCCTCCGAGGCGCTGGCCGCCCTCGACTTCGCGAGCCGGGTCGCGTCCATCACGGTGAGCCGGGCCGGCGCGGATCCACCGTTTCGATGGGAGCTGCGGGACTGACGCCAGGGCGATCTGTGTGCCGGTGGAGACGCCGGTTGTTTGTGGCGCCCGGTGGAGATGCGCGGCGGTTCTGCCGCGGGTGGAGATGCCCGGCAGTTCTGCCGCCGGTTTTGACTCGGGGGGGACTGCGTCCCCCCCGTCTAGTCGCAAGACATCGTGCGCTGGCGCGCCCGATGCCGGCTCCTGCCCCCCCTCGCCGGCACT
>JAXDLS010000451.1:0-5210 GCA_034666485.1 Chloroflexota bacterium | reverse complement strand
CGCTATGTGCTCTCGCTCTCCTCCGCTCCTGTGCATGCCTGAGCACCGCGGCCGTACAGCCTGCGCGCCGGGGGACCGGCCCGTTGAGACAGACCGCAATGTCCCCCACTATCCTCGGACCCATGGGCCGAGCTGGCCTCGCCGCCGGCGAGGAGCCGGGCCGCACTCAGCGCCCCGATCGGCGCCGGCCCAGCTGCCGGCGGAGGGCCACGGCGGTGAGGCCGGCCTGCAGGAGCGTGAGCGTGCCCCAGGCGACGGCGAGACCGATGTGCCCGCGCCGCCACTCGAGGATGGCGAAGATGGGCCACACCAGGGTGAGGAACGGCTGGCCCCGGCCGAGCCATCTGCGGAGGCGTTCGGGCATGGACCGCACCGTAGCGCAGTCCTGCATCCGTCCGGGAGATCCCCGCGTCCCGGTGCCCGAGGTGCCGTGCGGGGCGTTCCGATGAGCGTGGAGCTGCGCGGCATCGACGCCGGCGAGCTGGCGGAGTTCGTCCGCGCCGAGGCCCCGGCGTGGGGAAACCGGATCACCGACGCCGACATCGCCCGCGAGGCCTCCATCCTGGAGCCCGACCGGGTGACAGCCTGTGTCGACGACGGCCACGTCGTGGGCGGAGCCGCGATCCTCACCCGCCAGCTCACCGTGCCGGGAGAGCGACAGCTGCCCATGGCGGCGGTCACCTGGGTGTTCGTCCACCCCACCCACCGCCGTCGGGGCCTGATGCGCCGGCTCATCACCGGCCAGCTCGAGGGGCTGCGCGACGGCGGCGAGCCGATCGCCGCGCTGGGCGCCACCCAGAGCCAGCTCTACCGCCGCTTCGGGTACGGCGTGGCCAGCTTCGTCGCGGCGGTCGAGATCGACACCGCCCACCGCGGGTGGGCGGTCCCACCGGTCGCCGGGGGCCACCTCGAGATGGCCGAGCCCGGCGACGCGCTGGGGGTCGTTCCCGGCCTGTACGACAGGGTGCGCCGCCTGGGCAACGGCATGCGCGACCGCCACCCCGCGGAATGGGCCGCCCACTACCGTCACGCCACCGAGGAGCGCGACGGAGCGGGGCCGACCTTCTTCGTGCTGCACCGCACCGACGGCGACCTCGACGGGTTTCTCAGCTACCGGGTGGCCGAGCGCTGGTCGCGGGCGGGCCTGGCCGAGTACGAGCTGCGCATCCAGGAGCTGGTCAGCGCCGGGCACGGGGCCTACGCCGCGCTCTGGCGGTTCTGCCTGGAGTTCGACCTCGCGGCCAGGGTGACGTCGGCGCGGCGGCCTGTCGACGAGCCCCTCGTCCACCTCCTCGCCGACCATCGGCGGCTGCGCCAGGTGGTGAGCGACGACCTCCACGTCCGCATCGTGGACGTGCCACGGGCGCTCGCCGGCAGGGCCTACTCCTGCGACGGCGCCATCGTCCTCGAGGTGGCCGATCCCCTGTGCCCATGGGTGGCCGGTCGGTACCGGCTGGAGGGCGAGGCCGGAGGCGCGACCTGTGTCCCGGTGAGCGGGGCCCCCGACCTCCGTCTCGACGCCGCGGCGCTCGGCTCGGTCATGCTCGGCGGCGTCAGCGTCGAGGCGCTGTGGCGCGCCCGCCTCGTCGAGGAGCTCACCCCAGGGGCGCTGCGGCGGGCCACGGCGATGTTCGCCTGGTCGCCTCGACCCTGGCTTCCCGACATGTTCTGAGGCGCTCGCGGTGCGACCGACGCGCTGAGCCGGCGCCTGCCGTTCGTGGAGGGGGCCTGGCTCGACGCCGTCCGCCGGCACGACCCTCCGCCGTGCAACACCGGCGCAACGGGGCGGGCGAGGATGCGACGGAGCACCTGACCGACCGGCGGAGACGACGGCATGACGACGGTGGGAGACAGGCCCGCGAGGGGAGGCAGGCTGCGGCCGTGAATCAGCAGACTCTCGTCGAGCTCTCGCGGTGGCAGTGGGCGATCACCGCCGGATTCCACATCGTCTTCCCATCGCTGACCGTGGGCACCAGCATGTTCCTGGTCGTCTGCTACGCGGCCTTCATGCGCACGGGCAGGGAGGTGTACCTGCGCCTGTTTCGCCTCTGGCGCCGGATCTTCGCGATCGGCTTCGGCCTCGGCGTCGTCTCGGGGATCGTCCTGACCTTCGAATTCGGGCTCAACTGGGGCGGCTTCGCCCACGACGCCGGACCGATCCTCGGCGTGATCATCGGGATGGAGGTGGTCACGGCCTTCTTCCTGGAGGCCGGCTTCCTCGGGTTGCTGATCTACGGCGACGGCCGCATCAGCCAGCGGGTGATGCTGTTCTCCGCCTGCATGGTCTCGCTGGGCACGCTGCTCTCGGTGACCTGGATCCTTGCGGCGAACTCGTGGATGCAGACCCCGGCCGGGTACAGCCTCGTCAACGGCCAGTTCCTGCCGCGTGACTGGGTGCAGGTGATCCTCAACCCGTCGTTCGGCTGGCGGACCATCCACATGCTCGTCGGTGTGCTCGTCTCCGCCGCGTGGTTCGTCACGGGCATCTCCGCCTGGTACCTCGTCAGGAGCCGCCACCTCGACGTCGCGCGACGGGGCCTGTCCATCGGCCTCGGCGCCGCCGCCGTCCTGATCCCGGTGCAGATGTATCTGGGCGACAGCATCGCCGCCGGCTACATCATCCCGTACCAGCTGCCGAAGCTCGAGGCGCTCGAGGGCGACTGGACCTCGACGAACACGGGCTACAACCTCTTCCTCTGGCCCGACCAGAGCGCCGCGAAGAACGACTGGGTGGTGACGATTCCCTGGCTCGGGAGCGCGATCGCCAAGGACTGGAGCGGGAGGACGCCGGCACCGGGCCTGCTGCAGACGCCGCCGGGGTTGCGACCGATGGTCCTCCCGTCGTTCTACGGCTTCCGCCTCATGATGTACGCCGCGTTCGCGATGTTCGCCACGGCGATGGTCGGCGTGATCCTTCGCCTGCGAGGCCGGCTCCACGTCACCCGCTGGTTCCACCGGTGGCTGCTCGTGCTCACGCCCGCCGGGCCGCTGGCGATCATCGGCGGCTGGGTCCTGGCCGAGGCCGGTCGCCAGCCGTGGCTGGTGTACGGCAGGCTGCTGACGGCGGACGCGGTCTCACCCCTGAGCACGTGGCAGGTGCTGACCTCGCTGGCACTGCTGATCCTCGTCTACGCCATGCTGCTCGGCACCTACATCTGGTACGTCGCCCGGGTCGTTCGCCAGGGACCTGAGGACCGGCCGGTGCCGGAGCCGGTGCGCGCTCGGGTGGCGCCGACCCCGCGCGCGCTCCGCGCCGAGAAGGGGAACTGAGTGATGAACGTCTCCGATGTCTGGATGATCTTCATCGGCCTCGCCTTCGCCGCCTACATCGTTCTCGACGGCTACGACCTCGGCATCGGAGTCCTCACCCTTCTCCAGCGCGACGACCGGCGGCGCCGGGAGATGTACGAGCTCGTCGCGAGGGCGTGGGACGGGAGCGAGTCATGGCTCGTGCTCCTCGCCGTGGCCGTCTGGGGCGGCCTGCCGCTGGCCTACGGGCTCGCGCTGCCCTCGCTCTACATCCCGCTGACCCTGATGCTGGTGTCGCTGATCTGGCGCGGCTTCTCCATCGAGATCATCGCCCAGTATCGAGCCTGGCAGCGCGGCTGGGGGCTGGCGTTCGGGCTCGGGTCGCTGGTGGCCGCCCTCGCGCAGGGTGCGGCCTTCGGGGGACTGGTCGCGGGCGTCGCGGTGCGGGGGAGCAGCTTCGCGGGCGGCCCGTTCTCCTTTCTCCACAACGGGTACGCGGTGCTGACCGGCCTGGGCGCGGTTGTCCTGTACCTGTTCGCGGCGTCAGCCTGGGTCTACTACAAGAGCGGGGGGGAGCTGCAGCGGTGGGCCGCGCGTCGGGGCCGGGTGCTCTCCCTCCTGCTGGCGGCGGCAACCGTGGCGTGCTGGGCCCTGCTGCAGCCGTCGGGCACGATGACCCTCGATCCCGGCTCGGCGGCGAGGGTGGCCGTCTGGGTCCCGGGGGCCGTCATGCTCGCCGGCGGTCTCGCGTATGCGTATCGCTCGTTCGGCCGGCATCCCGACGCCGGCCCCGTCGAGGGTGCGTTCGCCGTCTACGCCGGCGGCCTGATCCTCGCCCTCGGCCTGCTCTACCCGTACGTCGTCCCCCCGCACGTCACCGTGCACGCCGCCGCGTCGCCGACCGGCTCGCTGACCTTCCTGCTGGTCGGCGTCGGGCTGTCGATGCCGGCGATCCTCGCCTACAACGCCTACGCGTACTGGGCGTTCCGCGGGAAGCTGTCCGAGAACGACGAGGTCGACGGGCTCGCGCCCGGACCTGCCGGCAGGGAGGTCGCGGCCGGATGAACCCGCTCACCCGTCTCTATCGCAGGTCACGTGCATTCAGGATCCTCTGCTACGTCGCGCTCGTCCCGGTCTACATCATCCTCGGCTTCGTCGCGATCAACTCGTTCGGCGGCTACAGCCAGCTGGGCAACGCCCTGGGACTGGCCGCGATCGTCGCCTTCGCAGCCTGGGCCTGGTGGTGGGACGAGCGGCGCGAGGCACGGCTCGCGGACCTCGACCGTGAGCGTGGCGATGCGGGCTGAAGGGCTGACCGCGTCTCCGCTCATCGGGCATTCCGACGCCGGGGCGCGGCGGCGCCTCGCCGAGCTGCTCGCTCCCGCGAGGCGGCCGCTGCGGGCGGCCGGGGTCGCCGCCACCGCGGCGACGGCCGCCACGGCGGCCGGCTTCCTCGCCGTCGCCGCGGTGGCGCAGGACGTACTCGACGGGCACGTCGGATGGGGCCGCGACCAGGGCTGGCTCGCGCTGCTCGCCGGAGCCGCGGTGGCACGCGCGGCACTCGGCCATGCGGCCGCCTGCCTGGCCGTCGACGGCGGGTGCGCCGTCGAGGGCCGTCTCCGCGCCGCGCTCGTCGACCGCGTCGTCCGCGACCGAGGCGCGACCCTGCGCAGCGCGCCACTGGCAACGGCAGTTCTCGACGAGGTCGACCGGATCGGCCGATACGCCGAGCTGTACGAGCCGGCGCGGCTCACCGCGACCCTCGTCCCGCCTGTGCTGCTGGTGGCGGTGTTTCCCTTCAGCTGGGTGGTGGGAGTGCTCCTCGTCCTCTGCGCCCCGCTCGCTCCTGTCAACCTCAGCATCGTCGGGATGGGCACCGTCGCGGTCGCGCGCCGCCACGCCGAGGAGCTCCGCCACCTGTCCGGCTACTTCCTCGACCGGCTGCGCGGCCTCGCGACCCT
>JAXDLS010000450.1:0-5451 GCA_034666485.1 Chloroflexota bacterium | reverse complement strand
CGCAGCCGCTCGGCGAGGGTGCCCTGGGGGGTGAGCTCGAGCTCCAGCTCACCGGAGAGGTACTGGCGGGCGAACTCCCTGTTCTCGCCGACGTAGGAGCTGGTCATCCGGGAGATCCGGCGCGCGTGGAGCAGCAGTCCCAGCCCCCAGTCGTCGACCCCGCAGTTGTTGGAGACCACCCTGAGGTCGGTGGTGCCGGCGTCGTAGAGGGCCCGGATCAGCTTCATCGGATTGCCGCAGAGCCCGAACCCCCCGACGGCGAGGGTGGCGCCGTCGGGGATGTCGGCGACCGCCTCCGATGCGCTCGAGAAGACCTTGCCCATGACGCCTCCTTCCGCCGGCCGGGCCCGCCGGTCACCCGGCACGGAGGGGCGTTCACCTCCGCGCCGGGCGACATTATGCCCGCCCCCGGCTACGCGACCGCCGTGGCCTGCGCCTCCCGCACCTCGTCGGCGCGGCGGGTGGTGCGCAGCGGGATCTCGCGGAGGAAGGCGGCGACCACCAGGGTGAGCGCCCCGCCCAGCAGGGCCAGCAGGAAGACGTCGTGGATGGCGGCGGAGTACGCGAGCCGCAGGGGCTCGTGCGCGATGTGCGCGGCGGTGCCGCCGTGGGTGGCGAGCCGGGCGTTGAAGTACGAGCCCATGACCGCGAGGCCGAGGGTCGCCCCCATCTGCCGGATGAACTGCACCGCGCTCGTCGCCGAGCTCATCAGGCGCGGGTCGACCGCGTTCTGGGAGACCACGTTGAAGACCGGCATGGAGAGTCCCAGCCCGAGGCCGAGGACCACCATCGCGGGCGCCACCTGCGCCTGGCTCGAGTGGGCGTCGAGCAGGGTGGCCAGGAAGATGCCGAACGCCACCGCGCCCATGCCGGTGATCGCCTGGATCCGGTACCGCCCGGTGCGCGAGATCAGCTGCCCGCCGCCGATGCTCGCCACCACCAGGCCGGCCATGAGCGGGAGCATGGTCAGCCCCGAGCTGGTGGCGTGCACCCCGACGACGTACTGGAGGAAGAGCGGGATGTAGGTGATGGCGCCGAACATCACCGCGCCCATGAGGAAGGTGACCGCCATCGAGACCGAGAAGATCGAGGAGCGGAAGAGCTCGGGCGGCAGCACCGCCTCGGGGGTGCGGCGCTCGTGGAGCAGGGCGACGACCATCAGCACGGCGCCGGCGACCAGGCTGACGAGGACCGGCGGGTAGCCCCAGCCGTCGGTGCCCTCCAGCGAGGCGCCGAGCACCAGCAGGGCAGCCCCCGCGGCGATGAGTCCGGCGCCGATGAAGTCGATGCGGGGCCGGGCGCCGGAGTGGCGGGCGGAGGGGAAGGTGCGCGCCAGCACCGCGAGCACGACGATGCCGATGGGGATGTTGACGTAGAAGACCCAGCGCCAGCCGGCGTGGTCGGTGAGACCGCCGCCGACCAGCGGACCGACCACGCTGGCGATGCCGAAGACGCCGGCCACCATGCCGGTGTACTTGCCGCGCTCGGCGGGCGAGAAGAGGTCGGCGATGACCGCGAAGGCGGTGCCGGTGAGCATCCCGGCGCCGATGCCCTGGATGCCGCGGAAGGCGATCAGCCAGTCCATGCTCGGGGCCACGCCGCACAGCGCGGAGCCGGCGAGGAAGGCGACGATCGCCGCCAGGAAGACGCGCTTGCGGCCCAGCTGCTCGGAGAGCTTGCCGACCACGGGCACCACCGCGGTGCTGGTGAGCAGGTAGACCGTGATGACCCAGGTGTAGCGGTTGAGACCACCGAGGTCGAGGGCGATCTTGGGCATGGCGGTGCCCACGATGGTCTGGTCGAGTGCGGCGAGGAACATCGCCGCCATCACGCCGAGGAAGGTGACCATCCGCGGCTCGAGCCGGCGGCGTGGGGTGGTCGGGGTGCGCCGGGTGGCGATCACTGCTGGGCCTCCATGGTTGCCGCCTCGACGAGGCGCAGGCAGAGATGGCGGAGCTGCTCGCGCTCCTCGTCGTCGAAGCCGGCGAGCAGCCGGCCGCTCACCTGCACCTGGAGGGCGACGGCGGCCTCGAGCCGCCGCTCCCCCTCGGGGGTGAGCCGGGCGATGACCGCGCGGCGGTCGTGGGGGTCGGGGACGCGCTCCACCAGCCCGGCGGCCTCGAGGCCGTCCACGACGCCGGTGGTGGTGCGTGGAGTGACGTTGCAGGCCATGGCGATGACACGCATCTGCGCGCCGCTGCCGCCGAGGTGGCGGATGATCCCGAGCGCCTTGACCTGGGCGAGGGAGAGGTCGACCTGCTCGAAGGCGCGCTCCAGCAGGTTGCTCACCGTCTTGTCGGCGACGGCGACGGCGCCGAGGGTCTCGGCCCCGGGGCCGGCCTCGCCGAGACGGGCGACTCGCTCGCGCATCGCGGGCGAGTAGAGGCGGCCGGCGGCGTCGTGCTCGAGCTTCCCGAGGGAGAGCTTGAGCACCGCCGAGGCCGGATGGTGGTCCGAGGTGGGGTGCGGCATGGACCACATTATGCGGGGCAACGTAGTGTGGTTCCTCAGTATGTTACCGAGCCGTCACCGGCCTCCCGGCTCAGGCCTCAGCCGCTCCGGCCGCTCAGTGCGTGTTGGGCACGAGAGACGGCAGCGACCACCGGGGCCGCCCGCCGCATCGCCGCACCCCGGAGCGCAGTTCCGGAGCCCCTCAGTCGTTAGCACCTTGTGGCGCGTGTACAGGACGACATGTCGATCAGCGCAGCCGTCGCGGGCTTCAGCACCGGGACCGCCGAGGCGGCCTTCGAGGCCGTGTTCACCGACTCCTACCACCGCGTCGTGGGACTGGTCGCCGCCGTCACCGGCGACCAGGGCTTGGCCGAGGACGCCGCCCAGGAGGCCTTCGCCCGCGCCTACCAGCGCTGGAGCCGGGTCGGCCGCCTCGACCGCCCGGACCTGTGGGTGGCCCGGGTGGCCAGCCGCGTCGCCATCGACCAGTGGCGCAGGCGGCGGCGGGAGACCGCCCTCGACGGCGCCGACCGGGTCAGCATCCCCGACGACGTCCAGCGCCTCTGGGTGCGGTGGCAGCTGGAGCGCCTGTCGCCGATGCAGCGGGCGTCGATCCTGCTGCACTGCTGGGAAGGGCGGCCGGTGGCCGAGGTGGCGTCCCTGCTCGGCCGTTCGCAGGCCACCGTGCGCACCCATCTGCTGATGGGGCGGCGCCGCTTCCGCGGGTTCGTCCACGAGGAGGAGTCGCGGTGACCGGGCGCGACCTCGACCGCGACCTGGCGGCGATCGGCCGGCGGCTGTCGCCGCGCCTCGGCCCGGCTCATGACGCCGTCGTCGACCGGGCCACCGCCTCGGTCGGGAGCGATGGCCGGCCCCGGCCGGGCCGCCTCGGTGGGGCGATCCTCACCCTGGCCGTCACCGCCGCCTTCGGCACCCTGCTGGCGGTCGGCGTCGCCACCCGGCCCGGCCCCGGAACACCCGCGGCCGGCGGTCCCTCGGTGGCGAGGGCCACCACGACTCCGGGCGCGCCCGCGAGCACCGACACCCCCGCCGCCGGGGAGGCCAAGCCGGCCCCCGGCAGCGGCCCCGTCCCGACCGCACCCGCCGCCACCGCGGTGGCGCCCACCCCTCCCGGTCCGGCGGCGACCGCGGCGCCCCCGGGGGGCCCCGTCCTCACCCCGCCGGCGCCCGCCGGGCCGGGGCCCCAGCCCACCGCGGCAGCCACCGCGGCGGCCACGCCCACCTGGGCCCCGATGCCGGAGCATACGCCGGCGCCGTCGCCGGCCACCTCCACCGCGCCGAGGATCGCCGCCAGCCCGACGGCGCGGGTGGTGCTCACCGAGAGGGACAGCGGCAGGACCATCACCGTGCATCGCGGCGACGTGGTCGAGGTCGACCTCTCCAGCCCCCAGGACACGTCGCACTGGACGGTCCCGTCGAGCACCGACGAGACCGTGGTCGAGCACAGCTCGGGGACGGCGAACGGCGACGGCAGCGCGAGGGCGGTGTTCACCGCCCCCGGGAAGGGCGGCCGCGCCGACATCCAGGCCAGCCGCGTCCCCGCCTGCGCCACCGCCACCCCCCCCTGCCTGCCGCCGCAGCGGGTCGACTTCCGGGTCACGATCGTCGTCGCCTGACCGCGACCCCGGCGTCGTCGATCACCTCATCGAGCGGCGCTCGACCCTGGAAGCGATACCCTCACCCGGGTTGACACGGGCATCCATGCCGTCAGCAAAGCCGACACACCGCCTGTGCCGATGTCCCGACGCCGGCGATCGGCGGCTCCGGGTAGGGGCTGGGCGTCGGCGAGGGCTCGATGGGCTGCGGGGTGGGGTCCGGGATGGGCTCGGGGATGGGACGCGGATCCGGGATGGGAGGCGAGGTGGCCACCTCGCGGAGATCGGACGGGACGCTGTCGGAACGGCGGTGCATGGCGTGCCTCCTCCCCCGGCGGCGGGGCCGGGTCCGGTCATAGGTGGTATGTCTTGTATCAGATCATCACCTATGAACGGTGCCATCCGAGCCCGGAAGCGTCCCCTCCGCGACGTTTTGCGATTTCTGAATTCTTACGGCCGTCTTACCCATCTCAGGGGTATCCTGGGGAGCGTTGCACCCGAACTGCGTGTCGTCAATGAGGGACCATGCTCCTGGATATCGCGACGAGGCAGCCGTCGGCTCCCTCGACCCCGTCGCTCTTCACCAACCATGGCCTGGTGCTCCTGTACATCGCGTCGCAGCCAGGCGCCCGTGAGCGGGACATCGCCGCCGTCGTGGGGATCACCGAGCGCTCCGCCCAGCGGATCGTCGGAGACCTCGTCAACTCGGGCTTCATCGCCAGGCGGCGGAGTGGCCGGCGCAACGTCTACGAGGTCCACCTCGACGCGCCGCTGTCCGACCCCGTCTGGACCGGTCTGCGGGTCCGCGACCTGCTCGACCTCGTCGCCGCCTCCCAGCAGGAGCGGCGGCCAGCCTGACCTCCCGTCGAGGGAAGGCCGTCACCGGCAGGCGGTGATGGCCCCCGGGGATGTGAGCCGCGGACGCGCGTGCCTCGGATTGACCGGCGGGCTGGATCCGCGCGGTCTCGGTCCAGAGGCGCAGCACCGGCGCATCGCCGAGCAGCTGGCGGCGCCGTGCCGCTCTGGCCGCCGGTTGAGCGGCGCGCTGGTTCTGCCGCCCGGTGGAGATGCCCGGCTGTTCTGCCGTCGGTCGAGAGGCGCGGGCGATGGTGTGGCCGGTGGAGATGCCCGGCTGTTCTGCCGCCGGTCGAGCTTCGCGGCCGGCCGCTCTGCCGCCGGTAGAGCGGAACCACGGCCCCTTGTCGGCACCGGTTTTTACCGGGGGGAGGCTCTGCCTCCCCCCGCTCATGCCAAAGACATCGTGCGCTGGCGCGCCCGATGCCGTGGCATACCCCCCTCCGCGCCGGCACTCGCCGGCGACGCGCGCTTCGCGCGCTCTTCGTGACGGGGCCGCCGGGGGCGCGCACCGCAAAACTGACCTTCC
>JAXDLS010000449.1:0-2948 GCA_034666485.1 Chloroflexota bacterium | reverse complement strand
CGCAGCAGATCTGGCTGGCTGCGCTCGAGGAGCTGCGCTTCCAGCTCACCCGTCCCGGGTACGAGACCTGGCTGCGCAACGCCGTCCTCCTCGACTGCCCCGACGGCCGCACCTTCACCATCGGCGTCCCCACCCGGCTGGCGCGAGACTGGTTGATCGAGCGCTACTCGCCGGTCATCCGCGAGACCCTCTCGGAGCTCACCACCCGCGACTGCGTGGTGGTCATCACCGTCGACCCGGCGTCGACACCGCCGCCCGACGAGCCCTCGCCGCTCCCCGACGAGATGCCGGCGACGATCTCCGACAGCCTCGACGCCCAGACCACCGGGTCGAGCGTGGCGCGGCTCAACCCCAGCTTCACCTTCTCCGCGTTCGTGGTCGGCAACTCCAGCCGCTTCGCCCACGCCGCCTGCCGGGCGGTGGCGGCGGCGCCGGGCAAGGCCTACAACCCGCTCTTCCTCTATGGGGGCGTGGGCCTGGGCAAGACCCACCTGATGCACGCGATCGGCCACGCGGTGCGCGAGGGCCACGTGCGCCGTCCTCCGAAGGTCGCCTACGTGACCTCGGAGAAGTTCATGAACGAGATGATCGCGTCGATCCAGGAGAACCGCACCCACGACTTCCGCACGCGCTACCGCACCGTGGACGTCCTGCTCATCGACGACATCCAGTTTCTGGCAGGCAAGGACAGAACTCAGGAGGAGTTCTTCCACACGTTCAACGCCCTGCACGAGGTGCAGAAGCAGATCGTCATCAGCAGCGACCGTCCGCCCAAGGACATCCCCACCCTCGAGGAGCGGCTGAAGAGCCGGTTCGAGTGGGGGCTGATCGCCGACATCCAGCCGCCGGACTTCGAGACCCGGCTCGCCATCCTCAACAGCAAGCTCGGCGCGAACGGACGGCTGGTGCCCGACGAGGTCTGCTCGTTCATCGCACACCGCATCCAGAAGAACATCCGCGAGCTCGAGGGAGCGCTGATCCGGGTGCTCGCGCACGCCTCGCTCAACGGCCAGCCGGTGACCCTCGACAGCGCCACCAGGATCCTCCGCGACATCCTCCCGGACGACGCCGGCGCACCGCCCAGCGTCGACCTCATCCAGGAGACCGTCGCCGCCTACTACAGCATCCCCCTCGAGGAGATGAAGGGGAGGCGCCGCGACAAGCACATCGTCTTCCCGCGCCAGGTGGCGATGTTCCTGATCCGCGAGGAGACCGCCTCCTCGCTCCCCGCCATCGGCCAGGCCTTCGGCGGCAAGGACCACACCACCGTCCTCCACGCCTACGAGAAGATCCTCGAGCTGAGCCGGGAGGACGCCCGGCTCCAGAGCGACCTGCGCAAGATCCGCGACCGCCTGCATGCACGCTGAGCGCCGCGCGGACGAGGCTGTGGACTCACGCGGGAGCCAGCCGTGGGAAACCCCCTCGCCCTCCCCGCTGTGGGCTGCGGGCGGCATCCGGCGCCGCCGTCCCCAGCGTCTCCCACCCCTGGCGGCCGGGGTTCGATCGGGCGGGAGGGGGTTATCCCCGCTGTGCACCGGCCCTACTGGGACGACTGACTCTATAAACCATTCCTGAGAAGGAACCCCCCTGGTGACAACCGCCTCGACCACCGAGAGCACCCTCATGAAGTGCACCGTCTCCCCCACCGCCGTGGCCGCCGCCCTCAGCCTCGTCTCGCGCGCCGTCTCGCCCCGCTCCACGCTGCCCATCCTCAGCAACGTCCTGCTGGAGACCACCGCCGAGGGGCTGCGGCTCACCGCCACCAACCTCGACCTCACCATCACCACCACGGTGCCCGCCGAGGTGGTGCGCGAGGGACGGGTCACCGTGCCCGCACGGCTGGTGACCGAGTACGTCGCCTCGCTGGCGGAGGCGCCCTGCACCCTGGAGCTCGACCCCGCCACCCAGGTGCTCCGGATCACGTGCGGCATCCACCGCACCAACATCCACGGCATCGACGCGGTCGAGTTCCCGCCACTGCCGGCGCGGGACGCGGAGGCGGCGGTGACCCTGGACGCGCAGACCCTGGAGGCGGCGATCGGCCAGACGGCGGTGGCGGCGAGCACCGACGAGGCGCGCCCGGTGCTCACCGGCGTGCTGCTCCAGCTGGAGGGCGACGGGGTGACCCTGGCGGCCACCGACGGCCACCGGCTGGCGGTGCGGCGGCTGTCCCGGCAGGGAGACGGCGAGGCGCCGTCCACCAGCGTGATCGTGCCCGCGCGGCACCTGGGCGAGGTGGCCCGGGCGATCACCGCGGCGCGTCCCTCGGTGGAGGTCACGCTGTCGGCGTCCCGCAACCACATCTTCTTCAGCATGCGCGACGTGGAGATCTCGTCGCGGCTGATCGAGGGCGCGTACCCCAACTACGCGCAGGTCATCCCCGCCACCCAGAGCACCACCGTGACCCTGCCCGCGGCGACGCTGCTGCGCGAGACCCGCACCGCCTCGATCCTCGCCAAGGACGCCGCCAACGTGGTGCGCCTGGCGACCGGGGAGGGAACCCTCACCCTGCACGCGCAGACCGCCGAGGTGGGCGACGACGAGGCCCCGCTGGCCGCGACGGTGACCGGCGAGGGGGTGCAGATCGCCTTCAACGCCCGCTACGTGCTCGACGCCCTCGGGGTGATCGACAGCGAGGAGGTGGCGCTCGGCTTCAACGGACCGCTGTCACCGGGGGTGATCCGGCCGGTGGGGCGCGACGACTACCTCTACATCGTGATGCCCGTCCGCGTCCCGATGTAGGGCCGCGGCGGCGCTCAGCGGGGACCGGGAGAGGGTCCGCCGTCCAGAGCGCGGAAGCGCAGCCGCTTCACCACGTCGCCGCCGAGGTGCTCGTTGAGCGACGCGATCAGCCGGGGAGCGTCGAGCTGCAGCTGGTGGGCGAGGGCGCCGTGGGCGGTGGCGATGGTGAGCGCGCCGCGGTCGAGGCCGGCGGGGCGGCAGAGGGG
>JAXDLS010000448.1:0-2587 GCA_034666485.1 Chloroflexota bacterium | reverse complement strand
CCCGCCGACTTCTCGGCGGCGATGCAGCTGCCCTCGCTGACGGTGGCCGACGGCTCGCCCGACTACCCCGGGGACGCCTTCCACTACGTGCTCTTCAAGCTCGCCGTCTCCGCCCGTGCCGCCGGCATCCAGGTGGTCGACGGCCCCTACCTGGCGATCCGCGACGTCGAGGGCTACACCCGCGCGGCCCGCCGCGCGGCGACCCTGGGCTACGACGGCAAGTGGGTGCTCCACCCCGGCCAGATCGACGCCTGCAACGCCGCCTTCACCCCCGGCCAGGAGCAGTTCGAGCGCGCCGCGGCGATCCTCGAGGCCTACCGGCACGCCACCGAGGTGGAGCGCAGGGGGGCGGTGATGCTCGGCGACGAGATGATCGACGAGGCGTCGCGGAAGATGGCGACGCAGCTCTACCTGCGAGGACGTGCGGCCGGTCTCGAGCCCCGGCAGGCCGCCGCGGCCTCCTGATGGCGAGCACCCTGGACGGACTCACCACCGAGCAGCGCGACGTCATCGCCCTGGTCCGCGACTTCGTCGAGCGCGAGATCATCCCTGTCGCCCACCACCTGGAGTACGACGACACCTATCCCGAGGCGATCGTCGCCAAGATGAAGGAGCTGGGCTTCTTCGGCTTCGCCATCGACGAGAGATGGGGCGGCGCCGGTCTGAACATGGAGACCTACGCGCGGGTCTGCGAGGAGATCGCGCGCGGCTGGATGTCGATCACCGGGGTGATCAACACCCACTTCATCGTCGCCTTCCTGCTCCAGCAGTTCGGCACCGACGAGCAGAGGCAGCGCTTCCTGCCCAAAATGGCCACCGGCGAGTACCACGCCGCCTTCTCGATGAGCGAGCCCAACTGCGGCTCCGACGTGCAGGCGATCCGAACCCGGGCGGTGCGCGACAACGGCGAGTACGTGATCGACGGCACCAAGATGTGGGTCACCAACGGCGAGCGCTCCACCGTGGTCGCCACCCTGGTCAAGACCGACCCCGCGGCCCGGCCGCCGCACCGGGGGATGGCCTGCATCCTCGCCGAGAAGAAGTACCCGGGGCTGTCCGCGAGCAAGCACATCCACAAGCTCGGCTACAAGGGCGTGGAGACCACCGAGCTGGTCTTCGACGGCAACCGGCAGCCGGAGGCCAACCTCCTGGGTGGGGTCGAGGGCCGCGGCTTCCAGCAGATGATGGCCGCCATCGAGGTGGGCCGCATCAACGTCGCCGCCCGCGGAGTGGGGGTCGCCCAGCGCGCCTTCGAGCTCGCCCTGGCCTACGCGCAGGAGCGCCAGACCTTCGGGAAGCCGATCGCCGAGCACCAGGCCATCCAGTTCAAGCTCGCCGACATGGCGACCAAGATCGAGGCCGCGCGGCTGCTCACCCAGAAGGCGGCCCGCACCAAGGACCGTGGCGAGCGCACCGACCTCGAGTCCGGGATGGCCAAGCTCTTCGCCACCGAGACCTGCATGGAGGCGGTCAACGAGGCGATGCGCATCCACGGCGGCTACGGCTTCAGCCGCGAGTTCGAGATCGAGCAGCTCTACCGCGACGCGCCGCTGCTCTGCATCGGCGAGGGCACCAACGAGATCCAGCGGATCATCATCGCCAAGAGGCTGCTCGAGAAGGCGCGAGGTAGGGAGAGTCGCTAGCGGCGGACGGCCGAAGGCCTCCGCGCCCGACCAGGAGCCGGAACCCGCGCGTGCCGGCCGGCCCGTCGTTCAAGGACGCGGGACGCCAGCGAGGCACCTACCGGAGAGCGGCCTCGACGGTGGTCACGGGCATGCTCAGGGCGACCACGCAGAGGGCGAGGAGCATGGCGACGGCGGTCTCGCCCATCCACGACGCGGCGCGACGGATCATGGCGGACACCTCCTCTCTCAACGCTCCAACCGCCTCCGCGGCAGGCCCGGGATGCAGGAGAACTGTCGCAGGAGGGCAGCGCGAGTCCGATGACGCAGCGGTCACGATTCCCCGATGCTCCCCGCGACGGCCCGGGCGAGGATCTCGCGGTCGTGATCGTGGCTGAGCATCGCCGCCGCCTCGCCGGAGTCGAGCCAGCGCAGCTCGTCGACCTCGGGGTTGGACTCGAACCGGCCGGCGCCGGCGGGCGCCTCCATCAGCCAGTAGTCGGCGGTCTTGGTGCGCCCACGGCTGTCGAGGTAGCGGGTGGTGCCGACGTGAGGGCCGAGGCGACAGCCCAGGCCGGTCTCCTCCCGGACCTCGCGCAGCGCCGCCTCCTCCAGGCTCTCCCCCTCCTCCAGCTTGCCCTTGGGCAGGCTCCAGTCGTCGTACCGGGGACGGTGGATGATCGCCCACTCCCGGCCGCCGCCGGGCCCGGGCCGCCAGACCACCCCCCCGGCGGCCCGGACCTCGGGCGGGGTCTCGCTCATCCCTCCGCCGCGGGCTCGGGGGCGGGCGCGGCGGCGTCCTCGAGCCGGTCGAGGCGGTAGCCGACGCCGAACACGGTGGTGATGCGGAAGGCCAGCTTCTCGAAGCGCTCGAACTTCTCCCGGAGCCAGCGCACGTGGACGTCGACGGTCTTGCGGTCGCCGTAGAAGTTGCTGCCCCACACCTGCTGGATGAGGAACTCCCG
>JAXDLS010000447.1:0-2707 GCA_034666485.1 Chloroflexota bacterium | reverse complement strand
GGCGAGGGCGATCACCGGGCCGGCGGCCGCGAACGCCAGCGCCCGCCCCGCGGCGGTGGGCAGCGCATGGCGGCGCAGCGCCTCCACCGCGCCGGCGACGCCGATCGCCAGCCCCGCCGCCACCATGGTGCCGGCGACCAGCGGCGGCAGCCCCGCGTCGCCGGCGGCCTCGCTGAGCCGGAGCAGGACGATCAGGCCGGTGGGCACGGCCGCCACCGCCGCCCAGCTCGAGCTCGCCCGCTGCCCCGGAGCCGAGGGCAGCCCCGCGGCGCCGAGCAGCCGCACCGCGCCGGCGAGCGCCCAGGGCGCGGCCACCGTCCCCCAGGAGACGGCCCGGGCGGGGAGCGCGCTCAGGTCGGTGGTCCCCACCCCGTTCTGGAGCTCGACGGCGGCGGCGAGGAGGCCGAGCGCGGCGGCGTGCTGGAGGGCGAGGCCGAGGCGGGCGCGCCGGTCCAGCGGCCCCGCGCCGGCGGCGAGCAGGACGGCGCCGACGTTGCCGAGCTCGAGGCCGCCGAAGAGCAGCACCGCGTTGCCGGCGAGGGCGGCGAGGCAGCTGGCGGTCAGGCACAGCATCAACCCGGCGCGCTCGACCGGGTTTCGCCGCGGCTCGACGAGCGCGAGCAGGGTGCCCGCGCAGGCCAGCATCGCCACCGTCAGCCCGGCGGGGTCGGCGCGGAGCACCAGGGCTGCCCCGGGCACGAGGTCTCCGAGGGAGCGCTCGACCCGTCCGAAGGGGAGCACCACCGGGAGGTCGGACGCGAGCAGCGCCATCGCCGCCAGCACCGCCGCCAGCGACAGCAGCCGCGCCGCACGGCCGGCCCGTGGCGGCAGCGGAAAGAGGGCGAGGGTGGCGGCGACGAGCACGCCGCAGGTGAGCAGCGGCCGGAGACCGGGGCTCAGGACGAGGCCGCCTGACCGCTGCCGCCGCGCCCCGGCGTGGCCACCTCCTCGGCGCAGTAGGGGCAGACCCGCCAGCCCAGCCGCAGCCAGCGCTGGCAGCCACGGCAGCGGCGGGCGAACTGGGTGCGGCAGTAGGGGCAGATCACGAAGTCGAGCTCGATCTCGCGCCCGCAGGTGGGGCAGGGGCGGGAGACCACCTCGGCGGGCCCCTCGGTGAGCGCCTGCTCCTCGAGGAGGAGGGCACGCTCCTCGTCGAGGGTCCGCGGGGGGCGGAGCACCAGGTAGAGCAGCACACCGAGGTAGGGCAGCACGTTGACCGCCGCCGCGAACACGGCGAGCAGCGGCGACTCGCTGCGGCGCCGGGCATCGCGCACCGCCCAGAAGGCCAGCGCGACCCAGAAGAAGGCGAGGAACAGGACCACGACGACCACCATCAGCGTGCCCGCCGCGGAGTCGAGGAGGGCAGGCGGCGCCGGGCTCATCCCTGGTCGAGCAGCCGGCGCAGGGTGTCGCGCTGGGCGGTCGCCTCGGCGAGCAGGCGGCGGGTCCTCTCCACCACCTCGAGCGCCGCACCCTCCAGGAAGCGGGGGTTGTCGAGCTGCGCGGTGAAGCGGTCGATCTGGGCCTGTCCCTGCCGCAGCTGCTTCTCGAGCTGGGCTCGATCGACGGACGCCCCGCCGGTCCGCAGCGCCGCCTCCACCCCCCCGGCCACCAGCCGCACCGGCTCGGTGCCCTCGGAGAGCTCGTCGACCACCTCCA
This sequence comes from Chloroflexota bacterium, assembly GCA_034666485.1. Lineage (GTDB taxonomy): Bacteria > Chloroflexota > Dormibacteria > Aeolococcales > Aeolococcaceae > CF-96. Next base: position 1,048 of record JAXDLS010000447.1, on the reverse strand, counting down.
CCGGGACCAGCGCCTGCACCAGCCGGCGGAGGTCGCCGGCGGAGAGGGCGTCGTCCGGGGTGCGCAGGGTCACCTGCTGGCGCTCGCGGAAGCCGGGGGGCAGCCCCGCCTGCTGCCGCGCGTTGCGCAGCGCGCCCACCAGCTCGATGACCCGCTCCACCCCGGCGGCGGCGCCGTTGGCGCCCTCGCGCCACCAGGACGGCGGTGCCGGCCACTCCCGGCGCTGCAGCGTGGGCGCGGCGCCGGGCAGCCGCACCGCGCACTCCTCGGTGACGAAGGGCATGAAGGGATGGAGGAGGCGGAGCAGGGTGTCGAGCACGGTCACCGACGCCCAGGCCGCGGCGGCCCGCGAGGCGGGGTCGGCGTCCTCGCCGAGGCGGCCCTTGATCATCTCCACGTACCAGTCGCAGTAGCCGCGCCAGCTCAGGTCGTAGAGCCGCTCCATCACCTCGTGGAAGCGGTAGGCGGCGATGGCCGCGTCGCAGGCGGCGACGGTCTCGGCCACCCGGGCGAGGATCCAGCGGTCCTCGGGATGCAGGGTGGCGGGGTCGACCTCCGGCGCCTCGGCGATGCCCTCGCCGTCGCCGAGCCGGGTCACCAGCAGCCGGGTCGCGTTCCACAGCTTGTTGGCGAAGAGCCGGTATCCGGCGACGCGGTTCTCGTCGAAGCGCATGTCCTGCCCGGAGGTCCCGACGGCGCCCGCCCAGGCCCGCACCGCGTCGGCGCCGTAGCGCTCGATCATGTCCAGGGGGTCGACCACGTTGCCCTTCGACTTGCTCATCCGCGAGCCGTCGCCGGCCAGGATCGTGCTGTTGATGATCACGTCGCCGAACGGCTTCGACCCGGTGAAGCGCAGCCCGGTCATCACCATCCGCGCCACCCAGAGGAAGATGATCTCCCGCGCCGTCACCAGCACGTCGGTGGGGTAGAAGCGGCGCAGGTCGGGGGTGTCGTCGGGCCAGCCGAAGATGGCGAAGGGCCAGAGCGCGCTGCTGAACCAGGTGTCGAGCACGTCCGGGTCGTCGGTGAGCTCGGCGCTGCCGCACTC
>JAXDLS010000446.1:0-3937 GCA_034666485.1 Chloroflexota bacterium | reverse complement strand
CAGCCGCCGCCACATGGTGCGGCGGTAGAGCCCGAGGCCGTGGACGGCGTCCGCGGCCAGGGTCGGCGCCGGATGGCCGGCGGCGAGGGGCACCCCCTCGACCCGGCGCAGGATGGCCGCCCAGCGGGGCGCCACGACCGCCCGCCAGGCCAGCTCCGGGAGCAGGGGAGCCCGGAAGGCGGCGATGTACCAGGAGCGGCGGGCCTGCCCGGCCAGCGCCGCCAGCGCCCGCGGTGTCGGGCGGCGCACCCGCGCCCGCATCCAGTGGCCGGCATGGTCGATGCAGGGACCGCCGATCGACGTGAAGGAGAGCAGCCGACCGCGCAGCCGCGGCGTGGTCACCGCCTCCCAGCCGGCGATCGAGCCCCAGTCGTGGCCCACCAGGTGCACCGCCCGCCCCGGCACGACGGTGTCGAGAACGGCGGCGCAGTCGTCGACGAGGAGGTCGAGGTCGTAGCCGGCGGTGCCCTCCGGCGCGGTCGAGGAACCGGCTCCGCGCATGTCGTAGGCGATGACGTGGAAGCGCTCGGCGAGACGGCGGGCGACTCCCTCCCAGACCGCCTTGGTGTCGGGGTAGCCGTGGAGCAGCACCACCGCCGGCGCCGACCGGTCGCCGAGCTCGACCGCGGCCAGCCGCACCCCGGCGGCCTGGACCTCCGTCACCCGGAGGCCGGCCAGGGCGTCATCCATCATCGCGGAACGAAATGGTCGAGCGGGGGAGGGGGGATGGGTCTCACAGCGACCCACGATACCGGCGCCGAACCACCTGTCACGTCAGTCGAGAGGTGGACTCACGAGGCGGCGGTGTCGCATTCGGGTCGGCGACCATGTCGTACCACTGGGCGCCATGCGCCGCCGGCATCACAGGAGACGACTGATGGACGCGACTCCGGTGACTGGTGGACCGGGCCACCACCGACGGTTCCTCGATGAATGCGAGCATCTGGCGCGGCCCTTTGGAGCGGGCTCGTTCGGTGCGAAGGCCGAGGCCTTTGCGCGATTTTTCGGCACGCCCAGGTTCCTGATCGGGCAGACGCTGGTGGTGGGCGCCTGGATCCTCGTCAACGCGATTCAGCTCGTCCACTTCGACCTCTATCCGTTCATCCTCCTCAACCTCGCATTCAGCCTCCAGGCCGCCTACGCCGCCCCGCTGATCCTCCTCGCCCAGACCCGTCAGGCCGATCGCGACAAGGCGCACGCGGAGGCGGACGCCAAGCACCGGGAGGCGGTGGCACAGAGCAGCCTGGAGCGGCAGGAGCTCGCGGAGCGCGGCATCGATCTGCTGACGCGACTCCTCGAGGAGAACACCCAGCTGACGAAGAGGGTGGAGGAGCTCGCACAGCAGATCCACGGCAAGGTCGTCTCGGCATAGCTCCTCCCCCAGGCCATCAGCTCCTTCGTCGCTGACAGCCTTCCGCTCCAGGCTCTGAGCGCTGACGCGCTCACTCCTACGGGGGCCTCCCCCAGGCCATCAGCTCCTTCGTCGCTGACAGCCTTCCCCCTACACTCGCCCGGTGATGTCCTCCCGTCTCCTGCTGGCACGCCTGGCGGGGCCGATGGCGCGGCGGCCGGGGCGCATCGCCGCGCTCGCCGTCCTGGTCTGCCTGCTGGGGGCCGCCGGGTTCGCGCGCTGGTCGGTCGACGCCGGGTCCGGACTGCTGGTGGGCCGCAGCTCGGCGGCGCAGCGGGTGAACGACCGCTTCACCGACCAGTTCGGGGCCGACCCGATGGTGCTGGTGCTCTCCGCACGGCAGCCCGGTGCCTTCTACGTCGAGCAGAACAACCTGCTCAAGCTGGTGGCGCTGGAGAGCGACATCGCCAGGAACACGGGCGTCGCCTCCGTCCTCGGTCCGGGGACGGTGGTGGAGGCGGCACAGCGCGCCGCCCAGAACCAGATCCAGAAGACCGTCCAGCAGTACAACCAGTACGTCTACGACCGCGCCCTGCTGGCGCTGGTGTCGGGGGCGGGCGGCGACCCGTCGAAGATCGACGCCGCCACCCTGCAGAAGTTCGAGTCCGACGCCCGTCAGGCGGCCACCCTCGCCCTCGCCGAGCTGGTCAGCGACCTGGTCAAGGCCGCCGGGGCCGCCGACGCCGCCCGCACCGCGTTCAACGCCTCGCCCGCCGCCCAGGCGCCCACCGCCCGCATCGTCGACGCCGGCGAGCAGGCGGCCCAGCAGGCGGCCGCGGCCGTCCCCGTGCCGCCCACCTTCGCCCAGTACCTGTCCGGGGGCGGCAGCTCGGCGCAGGGGACCCCCGCCGGCGGCGACGCCGCCCACCAGGCCTTCGTCACCATCGCCGCCGCCTACGGCGACTGCTACCAGGCCACCGCGCAGGCGCTCGGTCACACCCCCAGCTGCCAGAGCTTCCTCGCCCGGCTGCTCCTCGACCTCCCCGGCTGTCCCACCGTGGCCGAGTTCAAGGCCGCGCCCGCCGGGGCGGTGCAGCCGTTCTGCCCGCCGAAGGTGCAGTGGGCGGCGGTGCTGCCGGCGCCGAAGCAGGGGCAGCCCTCCTACGCGGTGATCACCGTCCGGCTCACCCGCGCCGCCGCCGCCAACCAGGACGCGGTGGAGGCGGTCCGCAGCTGCATCCGCGCCGACCTCGACAGCGGCGGCCAGCACTGCTCCAGCACCAAGGTGCCGGACGCACGCAGGAACGCGCTCCAGCAGGTGGGCAGGCTGCTGCTCACCGAGTGCGGCGCGAGCCCCGACCGGCAGCCCCAGGTGACCGGCTGCCCCTACCTCGGCTCCACCCTCGCCGGGGCGCCGCTGCTCGCTCGCGGGGTGGCCACCTCGATCACCCACCAGCTGGAGGTGCTCCTCCCGGTGGCGCTGCTGGTCATGCTGCTGCTGCTGCTGCTCGGCGCGCGCCGGGTGCGCGGCCGGCTGTGGGCGCTGCCCGCGGCGGTGGCGGCGGCGCTGCTCACGTTCGGGCTCACCCTGCTCACCGGCACCCCGCTCACCCCCGCGGTGCTGGCCGGCGTGCCGGTGCTGGTCGGCCTCGGCGTCGACTACGCCATCCAGCTGCTCTCGCGCTTCACCGAGGAGCGGGGGCGCGGGCTCGACCTCGAGGACGCGCTGCGCGCCACCCTCTCGAGCAGCGGCCACGCGACCCTGATCGCGGCGCTGGCGATGGTGGGCGGCCTCGGCGTCCTCGCCCTGCTCGCCGGTGTCGACCTGGGTCCGCTGGTGGCGGTGCCGCTGGTCGCCGAGTTCGCCCTCGTGGTGCTGGTCGGGGTCGCCGCCGCCTGGCTCGCGGCGCTGCTCATCGCCCTGCCCGCGGCGGCCTGGGCGGAGCGGCGGCGGCCGTCGCCGCCCCGGCCCGAGGCGCCGTCCCGGCCCGCGACCCGCACCCTGGCGCTGGCGGCGCGCTGGCCGGTGGTGCTGGTGCCCGCCGCGGTGCTGGCGCTCGCCGGCTGGGCGCTGCTGGGCTCGACCCCGGTCCAGACCGAGGCCGAGCGCCTCCTGGCGCCGTCGCTCCACGAGCTGAGCGACCTTCAGAGGGTGCGCGCGCAGACCGGCTACGCCAACGAGGTGGACATCTTCCTCGAGGGCCCGGTGACCTCGCAGACGGCGCTGCGCTACCAGCTCCAGGCGTCGCGCGACCTGCGCTGCCGCTACGGGGCCGGGGTCGCCCAGGTCACCTCCATCCAGGACATCGTCGGGGCCAGCTCCGGCACCGGGCAGGGGGCGAGCCAGCAGCCCTGCGCGGCGGTGCTGGCGCCGTCGCCCACCCCGGCCCCGTCGCCGTCGCCCTCCGCCCCGGCCACCCCGGCGCCCAGCGGGGCCGGGGCGCTGCCCCCCGGCGACGTGGTCCGGGCGGCGGGATCGGCCACCCCCGGGCCAGCGTCCCCGGCGCCGGCGACGGCCGCGCCCCCCGCACCGACCGGCGCGACGCCCACCCCGACGCCGGCCGCCGGCACGCCCCAGACCGCGGT
>JAXDLS010000445.1:0-13360 GCA_034666485.1 Chloroflexota bacterium | reverse complement strand
TACGACATGCTGGTCAGCACCCAGCCGCCCTCGTTCGCCGTCGGCCATCCCCGCCATCTCTCGCTCTTCTCCCACCACCAGCGGCTCTACTACGACCTCTGCGACGTCTGGATCGCCGCCGGGTTCGCCGACGCCGGCCTGCAGCGGCACGCGGCGGCGCTGGTGCGCCGGGTCGACCACCGCCACCTCTCCCGGGTGGCGCTGTTCCTGGCCGCGTCCGAGGTGGTGCGCGAGCGCCTGCGTCGCTACAACGGGCTGGAGGACAACGTCGGCGTCTACCTCGCCGGCACCGGCCTGCACGAGAGCCTGCTCGCCGCCGGCGCGGCCACCGGCGGGGGCGCCGGCGGGCACGTGCTCTGCGTGACCCGGCAGGAGTTCACCAAGCGGGCCGAGCTCTTCGTGCACGCGATGGCGTACCTGCCGGAGGTGCCCGCGCGCCTGGTCGGCAGCGGCGGCCGGCTGGGCTTCGCCATCGACCTGGCGCGGCGGCTGACCACGCCCGGGGTCGACCTCGACGCCGTCGGCGACGCCGAGCTGTGGCTCAACCGCGGCATCCTCCCCAACGGCGTGGCGGCGGCCTCCCCGGTGGTGGGCAACATCACCTTCCTCGGCCAGGTCGACGACGCCGAGCTCGCCCGCCTCTACGCCGGCGCGCTCTGCGTGGTCGCCCCCGCCCACCTCGAGGACTACGGGCTCACCGTGATCGAGGCGATGTCCGCGGGCCGCCCGGTGGTGGTCTGCCGCGACGGCGGCGGTGTCTGCCTGCCCGTGGAGGACGGCGTCAACGGCTTCGTGGTCGAGCCCACCGGCCGCGCCGTGGCCGCGGCCGTGGCGCGGCTCCGTGAGCAGCCCGACCTGGCCCGCGCCATGGGCGAGCGGGCCCGCGAGACCGCCGCCGAGTACACCTGGGACCGCGCCATGCGCCAGATCATGGACGGCGTCGAGAGGCTCTGCGGATGAGGGTCGCGGTGGTCGCCCCCAGCCCGGTGCCCTTCACCCCCGGAGGCGCCGAGCGGGTCTGGAACGGCCTCGTCCGGGCGATCAACGAGAGCAGGGACCATGTCGCCGAGCTGGTCAAGCTCCCGGTGCGCGAGCACACCCTCGCCGGCCTGGTGGCGGGATACGACGCCTTCGCCCGGCTCGACCTCGGCCACTTCGACATGGTGGTGACGGGCAAGTACCCGGCCTGGATGGTCGCCCATCCCAACCACGTGGTCTACCTGCTCCACCGGCTGCGCGGCCTCTACGACACCTATCACCTCACCGGCATGCCCGAGCGCGTCGACCTGCTCGACCCCGAGCTCGGCGGCCTGCAGCAGCTGATGCGCCGCCGCCGCGGCCGGGCGGCGGCGCTGGAGCTGATCGCCCGGCTCGCCGAGACGGTGCAGCGCCGCGGCGCCGACCATCCCGCCCTCGCCCTGCCCGGACCCCTCGCCCGCGAGGTGGTGCACTTCCTCGACGGCGCCGCCTTCGAGGGGGTGCGGCGCCACCTGGCGATCTCGCGCACCGTCGCCGCCCGGCGCGACTACTTCCCCGCGGGCGCAGCGGTCGAGGTCGCATACCCTCCCTCGGATCTGGGGGGGGCGCGCTGCGGGGGCTTCGACCACCTCTTCACCGCCAGCCGCATCGAGGCGCCGAAGCGCATCGACCTGCTGATCGAGGCGATGCGCCACGTGCCCCAGCGGGTCGAGCTGCTGATCGCCGGCGGCGGACCCGACCTGGAGCGCTGCCGCGCCCTCGCCGCCGTCGACCCGCGGGTGCGGCTGCTCGGCCCGGTCGACCCCCGGCGGCTGCGCGACCTCTACGCCGGCGCGCTGGCGGTGCCGTTCATCCCCCGCGACGAGGACCTCGGGCTGATCACCCTCGAGGCCATGGCCTGCGGCAAGCCGGTGGTCACCTGCGACGACTCCGGCGGGCCCACCGAGCTGGTCGTCGACGGCGTCACCGGACGGGTGGTGCCGGCCACCGCCGAGGCGCTCGGCGAGGCGCTGAGCGGGCTCTGCGCCGCCCCCGCGCTCGCCCGGCGGATGGGGGCGGCGGGGCGGCTGCGGGCCCGCGCGGTGTCGTGGGATGCGGTGGTGGAGACGCTGCTGACCCCACCGCCGCCGCGGCGCACCCTGGGTACGGCGCGCTCGGGCCGGCCGCGGGTGGTGGCGCTCTCGACCTTCGCGGTGCACCCCCGCCGCGGCGGAGGGCAGCTGCGGGCCCTCCAGCTGCTCGCCGCGCTCGGCCGGTCCTGCGACGTCGAGCTGCTCAGCCTGGTGCCCCACGGCGAGGCGACGCGCCGCCTCGAGCTGGCGCCGGGGTTGGCGGAGACGGTGATCCCCAAGTCGGCGGAGCACGAGGCGCGCGAGCAGGAGATCGCCGCCGAGGTGGGGCTGCCGGTCACCGACATCGTGGCCGCGTCGCTGATCAGCCGCACCCCCGAGTATCTCGACCGGCTGCGGGCGGCCGCCGCCGGCGCCGGGGCGGCGGTGCTGGTGCACCCGTACCTGCAGCCCGCGCTGGCGGCGGTGGCGCCGGGGCTGCCGGTGATCCACGACGCCCAGGACGCCGCCTTCCTGCTCAAGGCGGCGGTGCTCCCCGCCACCGGGACCGGCGCGCGGCTGCTGGCCGAGACTCGCGCGGTGGAGGGCGCGGTGGTCCGCGGTGCGGCGCTGGTCGCCGCCTGCTCGGAGGAGGACGCCCGCGCGCTGCGCGAGGAGTACGGCGGCGACGCCCGCTTCGCGGTGGTGCCCAACGGCGTCGACGGCGGCGCCACCACCTTTCTCGGCGGCGAGCGGCGGCGGCGGCGGCGGCGGCGCTGGCTGGAGGCGATGGCCGGCAGCCTCGACGGCGCCACGCCCACCGGCTCCGCGCTCTTCATGGGCAGCTGGCATCCGCCCAACATCGAGGCCGCCGAGCAGGTGCTGGCGATCGCCGTCGACCTGCCCGAGGTGGTCTTTCTGATGGTGGGCGGACACTGCGCCGCCCTCGACGGCGAGCCCCTTCCCGGCAATGTGGTGCTCTGCGGCGAGCTGCCCGACGCGCTCAAGCGCAGCCTGCTCTGGTCGGCCGATCTCGGCCTCAACCCCATGCTCAGCGGCTCCGGCACCAACCTCAAGCTGGTCGAGTACTTCGCCGCCGGCCTGCCGGTGGTCTCCACCCCGCTGGGGGCGCGGGGCGTCGACGCCCGGGACGGCGAGCATCTCCGGACCGCCCCTGCCGGAGGCTTCGGCGCCGCCGTCGCCGCCGCCCTGCGACGCCCTGAGGAGGGGGCGGCGATGGCCGTCCGGGCCCGCCGGCTGGTCGACGAGGAGCTCGACTGGGCGGTGATCGGCGCCCGCTTCCGGGAGGCCGTGGTCGGGATGCTTGCGTAGACTTCGGCCACAATGGCTGCCATCGAGCTCGCCGACCGCCTCCGCGCCGTCATCCGAGACGTCCCCGACTTCCCCCGCGAGGGGGTCATCTTCAAGGACGTCACCACCCTGCTCGGCGACGCCGCCGCGTTCCGGGCGGCCATCGACGGGCTGGTGGAGGGGCACGCCGGCCAGTCCATCGACCTGGTGGTGGGGGTGGAGTCGCGCGGATTCATCCTCGGGGGCGCGGTCGCCTACCTGCTCGGCGCCGGCTTCGTCCCGGTGCGCAAGCCGGGGAAGCTGCCCGCCGAGCGCATCAGCGTCAGCTACACCCTCGAGTACGGCGAGAACGTGCTCGAGATCCACACCGACGCCATCCGACACGGGCAGCGGGTGCTGGTGGTCGACGACCTGCTCGCCACCGGCGGCACCGCGGCGGCGACGGTGGAGCTGGTGCAGCGGCTCGGCGGCGTGGTCGCCGGGGTCGCCTTCCTCATCGAGCTGGGGTTCCTCGGCGGCGCGCGCGCCCTCGGTGACCTGCCCCGGGTGGCGCTGGTGCGCTTCTAGCCCGTGCGTGATGTGATGTTCTTCAGGAGGATCCGATGACCACCATGGCCCACGACGTCGCCGACCTGGCACTGGCGCAGGAGGGCCAGCGGCTCATCGACTGGGCGGCCAAGGAGATGCCGGTGCTGGCGCTCATCCGCGAGCGCTTCGCGGTCGAGCGTCCCCTCGAGGGCCTGCGCATCGCCGGCTGCCTGCACATCACCACCGAGACCGCCAACCTCGCCATCACCCTCAAGGCCGGCGGCGCCGAGGTGCGGCTGTGCGCCAGCAACCCGCTGTCGACCCAGGACCCGGTGGCGGCGGCGCTGGTGGCGGTGCACGACATCCCCACGTTCGCGGTCAAGGGCGAGGACTCGGCGCGGTACTACGATCACATCCGGGCCGTGCTGGAGCTCGAGCCCCACCTCACCATGGACGACGGCGCCGACCTGGTCAGCCAGCTCCACAAGGACCGGGAGGACCTGCTCCCCGGCGTCCTCGCCGGCACCGAGGAGACCACCACCGGGGTGATCCGGCTGCGCGCGATGGCCAAGGCGGGGGCGCTGCGCTTCCCCATCGTGGCGGTCAACGAGGCCGACACCAAGCACATGTTCGACAACCGCTACGGCACCGGGCAGAGCACCCTCGACGGCATCATCCGCGCCACCAACCTGCTGCTCGCCGGCAAGACCTTCGTGATCTGCGGCTACGGCTGGTGCGGGCGCGGCCTGGCGATGCGCGCCTCCGGGCACGGCGCCCACGTGATCGTCACCGAGGTCAACCCGCTCCGCGCCCTCGAGGCGGTGATGGACGGCTACCGGGTGATGACCCTGGAGCAGGCGGCTCCCACCGCGGACCTGGTCGTCACCGTCACCGGCGACCTCAACGTGGTCGACCGCCGCCACCTCGAGGTGATGAAGGATGGCGCCATCATCGCCAACAGCGGCCACTTCAACGACGAGATCAACCTGGCGGCGCTCGACGACATGTCCACCGCGGTGACGCGGCCGCGGCCCTTCGTCACCGCCCACCGGCTCGGCGACGGCCGGGTCCTGCACGTGCTCGCGGAGGGCCGGCTGGTCAACCTCGCCGCCGCGGAGGGGCACCCCGCCGCGGTGATGGACATGTCCTTCGCCAACCAGGCGCTCTGCGCCGAGTTCGTGGCCCGCAACCACGCGTCGCTGGTGCCCGACGTCTACGACGTGCCCCCGGACATCGACCGCGAGATCGCCCGCCTCAAGCTGAGCAGCATGGGCGTCACCATCGACACCCTCACCGCCGAGCAGGAGCGCTACCTGGCGAGCTGGGAGTCGGGGACGACCTGAGCCGGGTCGACCCCGGTCCAGAGCTGGACGTCCCCCCAGGTGCGGGGTGGCCGGCCGAGCAGCGAGGTCATCACCGCGGTCATCAGCTCCTGGTGGCCCATGGGACCGACCACGACGTCGCGGACCCCCCAGGCGCGCAGGTCGGCCGCGATGCGCCGGCGCAGGGTGGGGTCGAGCGGCGGGGCGCTGCCCTCCGCCCAGATCCGTTCCATCAGCGCCGAGGTGGCCGAGGGGGCGGGGCCGTAGAGGCGGGTGCGCTGCGGCCCGGGGCCCTGGTAGTACCCCTCGGGCATGCGGAAGCGCATGTCGCTGAGCGCCTGCCAGACCATCGCGTCGGTGGGCACCGGCAGCCGTGAGAAGGGCGCGACCAGGACCACGTCGCCCTCGGGGATCTGGTGCACCGCCGCCCCGGTGAAGAAGGCCGGCGTCGACACCGGCGCGCTGGGGAAGGGGGTGCGCGGGAACAGGGTGGCGGCCACCGCGGTCAGCAGCGCCGCGGCCGCGAGGGTGCGGCGCGCCGGCGCTCGCCACCGCAGGTCGGAGAGGAAGACGGCGAGCAGCACCGCGGCGGCGAGGAAGGCGTAGAGCATGATCCTGCCCGGCAGGAGGTTCTCGAGCACCGGCAGGTGGGCGAGGACCAGCCCGGGCAGGGGCAGGTGGAGGTGGTGGCCCCCGACGTGCAGGGTGGGCCCCATGGAGAGCAGCACCAGCACCGCGCCGGCGGCGGCGGCGACCCGCACCAGGGTCTCGCGGCGGTGGCGCACCACCGTGATCGCCAGCAGCGCCAGCAGCGGGACGCCCAGGTAGCCGGTCTGCTCGGAGCCGTTGCCGGTGAAGTGGCGGGCGATCGCGAGCGCCCGGTCGGGGGCGAGCCGCTGGGAGTCGCCGGGGATCACCAGGTTGAGCAGGTCGGTCTCGTACACCCCCGGCGAGGCGTCGACCCCCCGCAGCCGGCTGGAGCCGAGGAACTGCACCGCCAGCGCCCAGTCGGCGAGCGCGGCGAAGACCGCGGCGCCGGTGCCGAGCGCCACCAGCAGGCGGGGCAGGGTGTCGCCGATGCGGTCGCGGTGGAGCACGGCGAGCACCCCCAGCACCGCGAGCGCGGCGATCGCCTCGGTGGCCAGCACCTCCTCGGCGACGAACAGCTGCGCGGCGGCGAGCAGCCCGATGGCGGCACCGGCAAGCAGCGGTGACCACCTCCGTCGCACCACCACCTCGTGCAGGAGCATCAGCAGCAGCGGTGGAGTGGGTGCCATCACCAGGTCGAGGTGGCCGACGGCGTGGGCCAGCATGTACGGGGAGAAGCCGTAGAGCAGCCCCCCGGCCAGCGCCGCCGCCCGGCCCGGCACCAGCCGGCGGATGGCCAGGTAGGCGCACCAGCCGCTCAGCCCGAGCGCCAGGGTCACCATGGCGTTGTAGGCGACCACCGGCCCGGCCGCGGCGGTCACCGGGGCGGCGACGAGGGCGGTGAAGGGCTGGAAGGAGTTCCACATCAGGTTCACCCCGCCGGGATGGCCGATGTGGTCGGTGAGCAGCGGGTCGTGGCCGTGGGCCAGCGACCAGGGCAGCCAGCGCAGGAACCACATGGACTGCTCGGCGTCGCCGTGACCGCCGATCACCCGGTGGGCGGGGTCGCCCCAGGCGGGGAGGAAGAGGACCACGGCGAGGCCGAGCAGCAGGACGAGCGCACCGAGGCCGGCGGCGGCCTCGCGCGTCCTGGTGTAGCGGCTCACCGGGGCTGGGGCGGCGATCTCGGCGGCCATGGGCGGGCATGATGACCGCGGTCACATGTGGGTCGCACGGGCGGTCGCAGGGGGAGGCTCCCGTAGAATCCGCCGGGGGGGCGCGCGCAGGTGAGAGCCGGTAGCGGCTCGGCGCGCCCGGAGGAGCTCAGGTGATCGACGACGCGGTCCTGCGGACCACCCTCGACCGCGCCCTGCGCCGTGGCGGCGACTTCGCCGACGTCTTCGTCGAGCAGCGCCGGAGCACCTCCATCGCCATGGAGGACAGCCGCATCGAGCGGGTCCAGGCGGGGACCGAGCAGGGCGCCGGGATCCGGGTCGTCTGCGGGCTCAGCACCGCCTTCGCCTACACCGACGAGCTCACCGAGGCCGGCCTGCTCCGCGCCGCGGACACCGCCGCCGCCGCCGCCCGCGGGGGCGGTGACGGCGCCTCCATCGACCTGCGCGAGCGCAGGGTCGGCGAGCAGGTCGTGACCATCCCCCCCGACAGCGTCGACATGGGCCGCAAGGTCGACCTGCTCCGCGCCGCCGACGCCGCCGCCCGCGAGGAGAGCGCCGCGGTGCGCCAGGTCACCGCGACCTACGCCGAGGGCATCCAGTCGATCATCGTCGCCAACAGCGACGGCACCCTCGCCCGCGACCGCCGCACCCGGGTGCGCGCCTTCGTGCAGGCGGTGGCGGCCCGTGGCGGCGAGGTGCAGAGCGGGTACGAGGCTCCCGGCCGCGCCTCCGGCTTCGAGCTCTTCGACCAGCCGGTGCTCACCGACGCCGCCCGCGAGGCGGCACGCCGCGCCACCCTGCTGCTCGACGCCGAGCCGGCGCCGTCGGGGACGATGACGGTGGTGATCGGCAACGACTTCGGCGGCGTCCTCTTCCACGAGGCCAGCGGCCACGGCCTCGAGGCCGACCACATCGCCAAGCGCGCCTCGGTCTTCTCCGGGCAGATGGGCCAGCTGGTGGCCTCTCCGCTGGTCACCGCGGTCGACGACGGCACCCTCGAGGGCGGCTGGGGCACCCTGCGCATCGACGACGAGGGCATCCCCACCCAGCGGAACGTGCTCATCGAGGAGGGGGTCCTCACCGGCTACATGTTCGACCGGCTGCGCGCCCGCCAGGACGGCCGCCCCTCCACCGGCAACGGCCGGCGGCAGTCCTACCAGCACATCCCGATGCCGCGGATGACCAACACCTACATCCTCCCCGGCGAGTCCACCGTCGAGGACATGATCGCCTCCACTCCGCGCGGCCTCTATGCCAAGCGGCTCGGCGCCGGCCAGGTGAACACGGTCACCGGCGACTTCGTGTTCGCGGTCACCGAGGGCTACCTGATCGAGAACGGGAGGATCACCCGCCCGGTGCGGGGCGCCACCATCATCGGCAACGGCCCGGCGGCGCTGCGCAAGGTGGACATGGTCGCCGACGACTGCGGTCTCGCCCCCGGCACCTGCGGGAAGGAGGGGCAGGCGGTGCCGGTCAGCGTGGGCCAGCCCCACCTCCGCATCTCCGAGCTCACCGTGGGCGGCACCCGCGTCGCCGGGGTGCAGCTGTGAGCGGCGGCCCGGGCCTGCGCTTCGCCGAGACGGCGGCGCGGGTCCTCGACGGCGCCGTCACCGGCGGCGCCGCCGACGCCGAGGCCTACGTGCACCACGGCGCCGAGCTCACCGTGAAGGCCTTCGGCGGCGAGGTGGAGTCGCTGACCTCGGCGGAGTCGCGCGGCATCGGCCTGCGGGTCTTCGGCGACTCGCGGATGGGCTTCGCGTACACCTCCGACCTCTCCGAGGATGGGCTGCGCCGGCTCGTCGACACCGCGCTGGCCGCCTGCCGGGTCAACGAGCCCGACGAGCACGCCGGGCTCCCCGACGCCGTCCCCGACGGCGACCTCGACCTCGTCGCCGCCGACTTCGACGCCCGCTCGGTCGAGGAGCGCGTCGCCATGGCGCTGGAGCTCGAGCGGCTGGCCACCACCGCCGTGCCCGAGGTGAGGCGTGCCAGCGGCGCCGTCTACGCGGACGAGCGCGGGCGCAACGAGCTCTACACCACCCGCGGGGTCGCCGCCGCCTTCGAGGCCACCGTCGCCTACGGCTACGTCGAGACCATCGCCGAGCGCGGCGAGGAGATGCAGGCGGGGATGTCCTTCACCTACGGCCGCTCCGCGAGCGCCCTCGACCTCGCCGCCTGCGGCCGCGAGGCGGCGGAGCGCGCCGCCGGGCTGCTCGGCGCCGACCGGCTCCCCAGCCGCACCGTCCCGGTGATCTTCGAGCCCTGGGCGGCGGCCTCCCTGGTCGGCACCCTGGCCTCGAGCATCTCCGCCGAGGCGGTGCAGAAGGGCCGCTCGCTGCTCGCCGGACGGATCGGCGAGTCGGTCGCGGCCAGCTGCGTCACCCTGGTCGACGACGGCCGGCTGCGCGAGGGCCTCGCCTCCCGCCCCTGGGACGCCGAGGGCGTGCCCACTCAGCGCACCGAGGTGATCGCCGGCGGGGTTCTCCGCTCCTACCTGCACAACAGCTACACGGCACGGCGGGACGGCAGCGCCCGCTCCACCGGCAATGCCGCCCGCGGCTCCTACCGCAGCACCCCCGAGCTCGGCCCGACCAACCTGGTCCTCCTCCCCGGCACCGCCGGTCCCGACGAGCTGCTGGCGCGCATGGGCGACGGCATCCTGGTCACCGAGGTGCACGGCCTGCACACGGTCAACCCGGTGACCGGCGAGTTCTCGCTCGGCATCGGCGGCTTCGCCGTCGAGGGCGGGGTGCGCGGCGCCCCCATCCGCGAGATGACCGTGGCCGGGACGCTGTTGGATCTGTTGGGGGGGGTCGAGGCGGTCGGCTCGGATCTTCGCTTCACGTTCGGGCCCGGCTTCGTGGGAGCACCGTCGGTGCTGGTCCGGAGTCTCCCGGTGTCGGGCGCCTAGAGGCGTCGCCGGCGACCCGAAGCGGCACCCGTCAGTCAGTACCAGATCGTCCGGCAGCGGTGGTAGGGCGGCTGCCTCAGCCCCTGGCCGCGCCACCAGAGCAGGGTGTCGATCGCGGGAGGGTCGAGCACCCGGCCGCGCTCGGCGAGCAGGGCGGCGAGGCGGTCGACGGCGACCACGGTCAGCGCCCGGATCTCCACCTCGGGCTCGGAGCCGGCGGCCAGCTCGGTGCGCGAGTCGACCGCGGCCGCGAGATCGGGGGCGTAGACCAGCGTCCCGGCGGCGCGGAGCACCTGGGGCACCTTGTAGTCGGCGAAGGCGGTGAGCCCGCGGCGGTCGCGCAGGCCGGCGGGGGCGTCGTCACCGAGGGCGAGGCCGCAGTCGTGGGCGGCGATCTGGGCGCGCTTCAGCAGCGCCACCGGCCCGCCCCGGTGGAGGGCGACGTCGCGGAAGCCCCGCAGGCGGGTGGCCAGCGCGGCCGCCAGCGCCACCGCCGAGGGGGCGGCGACCAGCGGGCTCAGCGCCGACCCGCGGTGCTCCTCGACCAGCCAGGCGCCGAGCTCGGCGGCCACCGCGTGGCGCTCGGCGAGGAGCGGCGGGGACGCGGGGCCGCCGGGGTCGCCGCGAAGGACGCCGGCGAGCTCCTCGACGCTCCAGCGCGCGCAGTCCGCGGGCCGGGCCACCGGCACCCCGGCGCGGTGGGCGCGGCGCAGCGCCGCCGCCAGCGCCATGTAGCCGTCGGCGCCCTCGACCCGCCCGCGCGCCTCGTCCTCCCAGACGCAGAAGTTGAGCGCGCTGAGCAGCAGCGTCCAGCCGGCGCGCACCTCGGCGTCGCCGCCGGAGAGGTGGTCGTCCTCCCATGCGGGGGTGGCCGTGCTCCCGGCGGCGAGCTCGGCGGCGAGGCGGTCGAGGCCGGCCTCGTCGAGGCGCACGTGGCGCGCCCGGGCGGCGACCCTGAGGCAGCCCCCGCGGACGTCCAGGTCCCCAGGGTCAGGGACAGGTGACGGTGACATCGCGGCGCACCTCGCGGGTGGTGGGCGAGACGATCCGGAAGACCATCGTGCCGCCGCCCGCGTGCACCCCCGTGAAGCGCCAGTCCTCGGTGACCTCGAAGCCGCTGTTGCCGTCGACGGCGAGCTGGGTGTTGCCGGTCGCCTGCCCGTCGCTGCGCTCGAAGCGGTAGACCAGGGTGCCGCTCCCGCTGAGGCTGCCGGTGGCGGTGACATGCACCGTGGTGACGCAGTCGCCGCTGCGCTCCGAGGTGGTGGCGAGGCTCACGTCGGTGCCCACCACCAGCGGGCCGCTGCTGCCCGACCGCAGCACCAGCACCAGCACCACGGCGACGATCGCCGCGGCCACCACCGCGGCCAGCGCCCACACCCACGGGGGAGGGCCCGACCGCTCCGGCGGGGGCGGCTCGATGGGTGGCATCACCGGACGGGGACGCGGCCGTGGGGGAGGCAGATAGCTCGGCGGCGGGGTCCGCGGCGGCAGCGCCCGCGGCGGCACCGGCGGGGGGGTCCCCCTCGGGTCCTCGGGCGGCGGCGGCGTCCACTCGCCGCTCACGGGTAGATGCCCCGCACCGCGGTGGCGTCGGCGACGCGTTGCACCGCCACCAGGTAGGCGCCCATCCGCCACGACACCGAGTGGGCCTGGGCCGTCTCCACCATCTGGGCGAAGCCGCGGCACATCACCTTCTCGAGCCGGTGGTTGATCTCCGCCTCCTCCCAGAAGTACGACTGCAGATCCTGCACCCACTCGAAGTAGGAGACGGTGACCCCGCCGGCGTTGGCCAGGATGTCCGGGACCACCACCACCCCGCGCCGCTCCAGGATGTGGTCGGCGCCGGTGGTGGTGGGCCCGTTGGCGCCCTCGACGATCAGCCGGGCCCGGATGCGGGCGGCGTTGGCGGCGGTGATCTGGCTCTCCATCGCGGCGGGGACGAGCATGTCGACGGGCAGCTCGAGCAGCGCCTGGTTGCTCACCCGCCGGAGCCCGGTGAGGGACGCGAGGGTACCCCCGGCGCGGCGGTGCTCGAGGATGGCGGGGATGTCGAGGCCCGCGGGGTCGTGGACGCCGCCGCTCACGTCGGTGACGGCGCAGACGCGGAAGCCCGCCTCGTGCATCAGCTGGGCGCCGACGCTGCCGACGTTGCCGAAGCCCTGCACCGCCACCGTGGTCTCGGCCGGGTCCATGCCGAGGTGGCGGCAGGCCTCGATCGCCACCACCGTCACCCCCCGGCCGGTCGCGCGGGGACGGCCCTCGCTGCCGCCGATGTCGAGCGGCTTGCCGGTGACCACCGCGGGCACGGAGTGGCCGGCCTCCATGGACAGGGTGTCCATGATCCAGGCCATGATCTCCGGCGAGGTGTTGACGTCCGGCGCGGGGATGTCCGACTCCGGCCCGATCAGCACCGTGATCTCGGTGGCGAAGCGCCGGGTGAGCCGCTCGAGCTCGCGGTGGCTGAGCTCGGCGGGGTCGACGATCACCCCGCCCTTGGCGCCGCCGAAGGGGAGGTTGGCGAGGGCGCACTTCCAGGTCATCCACATCGCCAGCGCCTTCACCTCGTCGAGGCTGCACTCGGTGTGGAAGCGGATGCCCCCCTTGGCGGGGCCGCGGGTGGTGTTGTGCTGCACCCGGTAGCCCTCGAACATGCGCACGCTGCCGTCGTCCATCTGCACCGGGAAGCGCACCGTGAACTCGCGCCGCACCTCGCGGAGCACGGCGCGGAGGGAGGGCTCGAGCCCGAGCAGCTCGGCGGCGGTGTCGAACTGCCTCTGGGCGTTCCCCCACGGGTTCTCGGACTCGTGGAGGGCGCGGGCGGCGACGCTCATCGGCGGCCAGCCTAGCAAGGCGGCGGCGCCGCCCGGGTCAGCCGACGGTGAAGTCGACGGTCTGGGCGGCGCTCTGCCCGTGGACCACGCTGACCGTGTAGCGGCCGCGCGCGAAGGGCGTGCCCGCGGGCGCGGTGAGCTCCACGGTGACCGCTCCCTTCCCCTCGGGGTTGTCCAGCCGGTAGGTGTGGTCCTGCACCACGGTCGGCGGCGGCAGCCCGTCGGAGTCGCGGATCACCCGCAGCTGGAGGCTGTCGTGGGGGGTGGCGCCGCTGTACTGGATGTCGATGAACAGGTGCCTGGTGGAGGCGGCGAAGCGCGTGGTGGTGGGCGCGGTCGCCACTGCGGCAGTGCTGGCGGCCGCGACGGTGCGGAGCTGGTTGACCGCGAAGGGGGCGGCGCTCACCGCGTGGTCGGGGCCGCCCGTGCTCGCCAGGTCGATGTGGCTCACCACCAGGGCGAAGAGCGCGAGCACCACCGCGGTGCACGCGGCCAGGGTCATGAGCCACCCCGAGTGCGGCCGCGCCGCGTTCGCCGCGGTGGCCGCCTCCCGGGTGCCGGGGAGCAGCTCCATGGCGGCGGCGGGCGACCAGGGCCGCCCGCCGGGCTCGACCATCGCGGCGGGCGGGACCCAGAAGGTGGTGTCGTCCAGGATCGCCTCGCC
>JAXDLS010000444.1:0-4618 GCA_034666485.1 Chloroflexota bacterium | reverse complement strand
CCACGGACGAGCCCGACCCGGACCGCGACCCGCCTGCGTCCCGCTGACGCGACGGCGCCCCGCCTCGGCGACGGGGGCCGGTGGCTACTCCCCGGTGAGCCCGTCCACCGACTCCCGGAGGATGTCGGCATGGCCGTTGTGCCGCGCGTACTCCTCGATCATGTGGAGCAGGATCCATCGCAGGCTGGGTGCCCGGCCGTCGGGCCAGGTGCGTCGGGCGGGCCGTCCCAGGCCTCCGTCGGCCAGCGCCTCGGCGACGAGAGTGCGGGAGCGGGCCACGGCCTCCTCCCAGAGCGCATGGAGCTGCTCGGGTGAGTCCTCGGCGGCCGAGTGCCATTCCCAGTCGGGGTCGGCCTTCCAGGCCGCGAGGGGAGGTTCCGGACGACCCTGGCCGTCCACGTGGGTCATGGGCGGTGAGTCCAGGGCGAGCGGTCCGGGTCAGGAGACGGGAACGATGGCCCGGTTCAGCCGGAGGTGCTGCAGCAGGGGCCGGCCCACCTCGACCGAGCTGACGATGTCCGCGCACACCTTCTCATAGGAGGGAAGCGGGGGACGGCAGGAGACGGCGAAGTACAGGGTCAGGCCGGACACGTCGGCGGCGACCGGCTGCAGGATCAGGCGGTGGTAGGGGAGGGGGAAGGGCCGGAGAGTGACCGGGACTCCGGCGAGGGTGGTCGCCAGCGGGTGCAGCTCCGGCACGCTCTCGCAGCTCCCGTTGCATCCAGAGCCCACCGCCTCCGGCTCCCAGCCGATCCGGAAGGCGGCCCCGAACGGCCCCGTCAGGGAGATCTGCCCGGTGTGGGCCCTCGGGTTGAGTCCGGCCGGGTCGCCGACCATGCGCCAGCCGGCGGGCAGGCGAAGGCTGACCGCCGGCGCGCTTCGCAGGTACAGCCCGATGGCGCCGCCGAGGATGAGGGTGAGGATCGCCAGTGTCGCGGCTGCATACCGGCGGCGGCGGCGGGGGCGCGGCGAGGGCGGGGAATTCTCCAGCCGGGCATGGTGCGAGTGCGAGGCCGCCGCGTCCGGTGATGCCGCAGGCTCGGAGTGCGGCAGGTCTCGGCAGCAGCACTCGGACAGGCCGCAGGAGGCGACCACGACGCCGCGGTCGACGCTGCATCCGCAGCCGGCGCACCCCAACGTCATCGACCGTCGTCCTCCCTCGCCTCCGCGGCTCACGCAGACCACAGGCACGCGCAGCGCGGTGATCGCCCCGCGAGTGTAGGGCTGGCCGCCCACCGGGAGTGGTGACCACCGGCCGGGTCACCGCCGCCTGTCACCGGCAAGGCGACAGGCCTGACTAGAGGTGTCGCGCTACTATGTGCACCGTGCCTCTATGCGGTTGCGGACGGGGTGCCCCGAAATCTGACAGGGGACTTGACAGGGGGCCCCCTCCCCTCCACGCTGGACCGTGAGCGCGGGATCGGCCATGGGGTTTGAGGGGATTCCAGTCATGTATGTCCAGAACGGTGACCGGCCGCAGTGGGCGTGGAGCGGGCAGCACGTCGAGGTGGCCTCGGGGTGGGAGCTCCGATCGGCGCCGCAGGAGGCGGCGAACGGGTCGGCGGCCGGAGAGCCGCCGGTCGAGCTGCTGGGCAGAGCGTCGGGGAGACCGTCGTGGGCGTGGGGAGGCGAGCGCGCCGCGGCGGCGGTGGCGGCAGCGGCGCCCGAGGCCGCGCCACCGGTCGCTGCGGCGGTGCCGGTGACGGCGGCGGTGACCGCAGGCTCCGACGATCGGCCGGCATGGTCGTGGGGCGGCGGGACGGTCGCATAACCGCTCGGTCTCGGCTCGCATGAGCGCCAGGCGCGAGCTGCTCGCCCTCTGGTCACGCTGCGACACCCTGCGTGAGCGGGCGGGGCCGGTCGCGGTCGAGCTGCGCCCCGACGCTCGCCGCCTCCTCGACCTGGCCTCCGAGGAGCTGGCGAGCGCGGTGCGGCGCCTGGACAGCGCTCGCATGCTCACCGCGGCCCACGCCGCGGAGCTCGAGCACGCCCTGGCCGGCCTGGCAGCGGCCCGCTGCGGCGGGCTGCCGCTCGGCACCGCGGTCGCCCGGTACGCGTTCGCGCTGCAGGAGGTGGCCGCCGCCTTCCACATCGACCTCGTCCCCGATCCCCCCGACCTGGTGGTGACCGCGGTCACGGCCTCCGCTCCGGCGCCCAACGGCGCCGCGCTCGGTGCCGCCCACGGCCCACCGGCCGGCACCGACGCCCCCCAGCAGCACCCCGCCGCGGCCGGCGAGGGCTCCCTGCCCATCCCGGTCGAGGGAGCCGACGGAGCGGCCGGGGCACCGGGCGAGGCCGTGGAGGCGCTCGCCTTCGTCACCTCGGTGGCGGCCAGGGGCGGGCACCACCTCGGCGGCTTCAGCGGGTCGGGCGGCGACGCCGGCTACCGCTTCACCGCGCGCTGCACGGACTGCGGCGACCAGGTCAGCGTCCTCCGGCAGGCCGAGCTGTGGTCGTTCACCCCGGTGGTGCCCTGCTCCGGCGCTCCGGCGGCCGTCCTGCCGCAGGCCTGATCGGCGGGGGCTGACGAGCACCCGGTCCAGGGCCTATGCGGCGTCGTGGAAGATGATCCCCAGGGTGCTGCGGGTTCCCGTGGAGATGGTGCTGACCCCGTGGCGCAGCATCGCGCGGTGGTGGCCGCGCGCGCCCGCGACGGGCTTCTCACGGGTGGCCAGGAGCACGCCCTCTCCCTGCGCCAGGGTGATCGCCGTGGCCCGAGCCTGGGCGCGAGGACGCTGCTCGACGACCACCAGCTCGCCGCCGGTGTAGTCGGCGCCGGGCACGCTGAGGCCGATCACCACCTGCAGCGGGAAGGTCACCTCGCCGTAGACATCCTGGTGGAGGGTGTTGTATCCGCCCGCCCCGTAGCGGAGCAGCAGCGGCGTCGGCCGGCGCTGGCCGTGCTGGTGGCAGAGGGCGAGGAAGTCCTCGAGCCCGTCCGGGAACCGTGGGCCCGCGCCGAGCAGCCCCGCCCATCGGTTGGCGATCCCCGCCAGCGGTGGGTAGAGGGCGCTGCGCAGCGCGTCCACCACCGGCGGCAGCGGGTGGTCGAAGTACCCGTACTCGCCGAGGCCGAAGCGATGACGCGCCATGTCGACTCGGCTGCGGAAGCGGCGCTCGTCGGCGTACAGCTCGCGGAGCTCGGCGCACTCCGGCGCGGTGAGCAGCGCGGGCAGGCGCGCGAACCCGGCCTCGAGCATGCCCCGCTCGGCGTCGGTCCAGGCGACGGCGGCGGCGCGCTCGGCGACGGTGGTCATGCGCGTTCCTCCATGATGTGGCGGCGACGGGCGGTGCCCTCATCCCCTCAACCCGCGTCACCACCGCCGGGGTTGCACCGTTCGGCCCTGGGGGCGTCGGGCCGGTGTGGGTATGCTGGACCCACGTCACTCCGGTCCCGAGGGGGTTCGACATGAGGCGGATGCTCGCCGTTTCCGCGGCCTCGCTCACAGTGACGGCGGCCGCCGCCGTCCCCGTCGCCGCCGCACCGGCGGCGACGCCACGGGTCGCCGTGTCCCCGGCGTCGGTCACCTTCGGCAGCCAGCCGGTGGGCAGCGTGCAGCAGCGCTCGGTGTCGGTGCAGGACGTGGGCAACGGCACTCTGCACGTCCGCTCGGTGGTGCTCAACGACTACTCCGGCTCCTACAGCCTGGTCTTCAACACGTGCAGCGGCGCGACCCTCCCGCCGGGCCAGATGTGCCAGTTCACCATCCAGTTCCACCCCCGGGCCCCGGGGCAGCACAGCGCCAGCGCCCTGGTCTACGACGACGCGCCGGAGGGCGCCCAGAACGTTCCCATCTGGGGCTCCGCGACGAGCCGGTAGATCCCCGTCACCGATCCGTCACACCGTCGTCCCAGGGACGTCGCAGCCGCGGCGCGTTCGAGGACGAACATTGAGGTGCACGGCGCTTGCGGCGCCGGGGCTCGATGACCAAGGAGGGATGGAGAGGATGCGCCAGAAGACGCGGACCATGACCTGGCTGGTGGTGGCGTTCAACGCGCTGCTGGCGGTCGCGGTGCTCGCCGGCGCCCCCCTCGCCGGTCCCGCCTGGTTCCTCGGCAACGGGGTGCTCGCGGTGCTCTGGGTGGCCAGCAATCCCCGCCGGAAGAGCTGCCCGCAGTGCCGCTACGAGGTGCCCCGGACGTTCCTGATCTGCAACGTCTGCCGCTACGACTTCTACCGCCCGCTGCAGCGACGGGCCCGAGGAGCCGGCCACAGCTGACCCACCCCGGGGGCCCCGCCACGGACGTCAGGCGGTACGCTGGCCGGGGAAGGCGGTGTGATGCATCCCTCCGCAGGACCGCGTCAGCGCCCAGAGGAGAAGCGTGAACCGGGTGGGGCCGCTGGGACGACTCTCCCGCAGCGTCGACCACGCTGTGCGCTGGCGGCTGGGACTGATCGGGGTGCACGCCGGTGCGGCCGGGCAGGCCGCGCACGAGGGGGTCGAGGCGTTCTGGGCGGCGAGCCGGATGCTCGACCCGGTCGCGGTGACCGGCCGGCCGATGGCGGCGCGCAAGGCGTGGGGCACCGCCCGCCTGGTCGACATCAGCGGTGCAAGCAGCGGCCCGGGCGACCATCCCGGCAGCCGCGGCTTCAGCGGCCGGGTCGCCCTCCACCCCG
>JAXDLS010000443.1:0-6786 GCA_034666485.1 Chloroflexota bacterium | reverse complement strand
ACCGGCCTGCTGGCCCAGCAGGAGTGGGAGATCCGTCGCCTCGCCAGCGTGGTCGGCCGCCACCTCGACGATCCCGACCAGCTGCCCGTCGGCGCCGCCAGCGCGGTCCAGGAGCGGTCCCGGCTCGGCAGCCTGCTGGGCGCCCCCCAGGCCGCGACCGCCGCCTACCACCGCGACCTCGAGGCGGAGTACGACCTCTACCGGTCCGCCGCGCGCGATCCCGGTCAGCGCTCCCAGCTCACCACCGGGGCCGCCACCACCCGCAGCCCCGAGGCGCCGGTGGCGGTGACCTCCAACCTCGACCTGGTGGCCATCCAGCTCGCCCAGGAGGCGGCGCTCGCCGACGCGCAGGCGCGGCTGCGCGAGCTCGGCGCTCTGCTCCCCGCCCAGATGGCCGCCATCCGCCGCCACCTCCCCTTCATCACCCCCGAGGTGGCACCGGTCAGCCAGGGCTTCGGACCCAGCGACCTCGGCATCGAGCCGCCACTCACGTGGCAAGGCACCTTCTCTCCGCACTTCCACACCGGCATCGACCTCGCCGCCCCCTCCGGCACCCCGCTCCACGCCGCCGCCGACGGGGTGGTGCTGATCGCCGCCGCCAGCGTGGACGCCGCCGGCCGGCTGGTGGGCTACGGCAACTACGTGGTCGTCGGCCACGCCGCCGGCTTCCTGACCCTGTACGGGCACATGTCCGACGTGGCCGTGCACAGCGGCGACCGGGTGCGGCAGGGCGAGGTGATCGGCTACGAGGGATCGACCGGCAACTCCACCGGTCCGCACGTGCACTTCGAGATCCGCAGGGACGGCGCGCTGCTCGACCCCGCGCCGTTCCTGGCGGGTCAGCTGCCGACCGCCTGACCCACCGCCCTCGCCCCGCTACCATCCAGCCCACTGTGACGCCCACGGACCCCGGCCGGGCCGGCCCCCTCCACGAGCGACCGGTCACCGCCGCGGAGGCCCGCGCCCGCGGCCGGGCGCTGCGCGAGACGGTCCCGCGCACCAGCCACGCCGGCTGGTCGCCGCCGCCGGACCGGGCCGACCCCCTCGCCCTGCTCGAGGAGCAGAACCGCGGGCGGGTGCCCGAGCTGGTGCCGATCCGCTGGGGCCGCATGCTCCAGTCGGCCTTCGCGTTCCTGCGCGGATCGGCGCTGGTGATGGCCACCGATCTCGCCTCCACCCCGGCGACCGGGCTGCTCGTCCAGGCGGTCGGCGATGCCCACCTCGGCAACTTCGGTACCTTCGCCTCGCCGGAGCGCACCCTCCTGTTCGACGTCAACGACTTCGACGAGACGCTCACCGGCCCCTGGGAGTGGGACGTCAAGCGGCTCGCCGCCAGTGCGGTGGTCGCGGCGCGGGACGCCGGCCTTCCCGAGGACGCCTGTACCGGCGCCGCCCGCGAGGCGGTGCGCTCCTACCGCACCCGGCTGGCGGGATACGCCGACCTGCCGGTGCTCGACGTCTGGTACTCGCGGGTCGACGCGGCCGCGGCGAGCGCGCTGTTCCAGCGGGCCGGCCTGTCGCAGTACCGGCGGATCATCGCCGAGGCCCGCACGCACACCTCACAGCGGGCGCTCCCCCGGCTCACCGAGCTGACCCGGGAGGGCGGCCGGCGCATCGTCGACCATCCCCCGCTGATCACCCACGACGCCCTCTGCGAGGACCATGACGAGCTCGCCGCCATCCTCGACGGCTATCGGGACTCGCTGAGCGACGCCCACCGGCTGCTGCTCGGCCGCTTCCATCTCGAGGACTTCGCGCGGAAGGTGGTGGGGGTCGGCAGCGTCGGCACCCGCTGCTACATCGCGCTCCTGGTCACCGCCGCGGGCGACCCGCTGCTCCTGCAGATGAAGCAGGCGATGAGCTCGGTGCTGGCCCGCCGGTGGGCCACCGAGCCGGTCCCCCACAACGGCCGGCGGGTGGTCGCCGGGCAGCAGGTGATGCAGGCGGCGAGCGACATCTTCCTGGGCTGGACCCAGGGCGGAGGCATCGACTTCTCCGTGCGCCAGCTCTACGACATGAAGGGGTCCCTGGTGGTCGCCGCCGTGGACGGGCCGGCGCTCGCCGAGTACATGGCGCTCTGCGGCTGGGCCCTCGCCCGCGCCCACGCCCGGTCCGGCGACGCCGCCGCGATCAGCGGCTACCTCGGCACCGGCGACATCTTCGACCAGGCGGTGACCCGCTTCGCCGCCGACTACGCGACCCAGACGGCGCACGACCATGCCGCGCTCGTCGAGGCGGTGCACACCGGCCGGGTCTCCGCCACGACCGGCGCCTGAGTCGCGACCGGCTCAGCCGGGTCCGCGGCCGAAGCGGCGCACCGCCCATGCGGTGGCGCCCACCAGCCCGGAGTCGGTGCCGAGAGCGGCGGCGACCACCCGGCAGCGTGCCAGCGGGACCGCGAAGGCGATCTCCGGGAGGGCGGAGCGCAGCGGAGCGAAGAGCAGCTCACCGGCGAGGGTGAGGCCACCGCCGATGGCCACCACCTCGGGGCTGAGAACGTTGACCAGCCCGCCCACAGCGCGGCCGAGGGCGCGGCCGGCGTCCTCGAAGAGGCGGCGCGCGAGCGCGTCGCCGGCCTCCGCGGCGGCCTGCACGTCGCGGGCGTCGAGACTGTCGCCGGCGGCCGCGAGCCGCGACCGCTCACCGGCGGCGAGGGCGGCGCGGGCGCGCAGGGCGATCGCGGTGCCCGAGGCCACGCCCTCCAGGCAGCCCGGATGCCCCTGGTGGCAGGGCGGCCCGTGGGGATCGATGGCGATGTGGCCGAGCTCGCCGGCGGTCCCCGCCGAGCCGGTGTAGAGCTCGCCGTCGAGCACCAATCCGCCGCCCACCCCGGTGCTCACCGTGAGGAAGACGAAGTCGCGGGTGCCCCGGCCCGCCCCCACCGTCCACTCGGCGAAGCCGGCGAGGTTGGCGTCGTTCTGGAGCACCACCGGGCAGCCGATCATGCCGCCGAGCAGCCGCCCGGCCTCCAGCCCCTCCCAACCGGGCAGGTTGGGGGCGGCGTAGACCACCCCGGCACCGGGGTCGAGCGGCCCGGGGACACCCATGGCCAGCCCCGCCGGGGCTCGGCCACCGGTCGCCTCCAGCACCGCCGCGGCGACCGCGTGGAGGACGGCGAGCGGCCCGCCGGCGGCGGGGGTGGGACGGCGCACCGGCTCGTCGTGGGTCTCGGGCCCGGTGGCGACCGCCGCGCGGATCAGCGTGCCCCCGAGGTCGACCCCGACGAGGGCGCGGGTCACCTCTGGGCGCTCTCCGCCACCGCGGGAGGACCGGCACGGTCGGGCGCCGCCGGATCGTCGTCCTCCATCGAGTGCCAGTGGGCGTTGCCGGCGAGCGCGTTCGCCTGGAGCGGCCCCCAGCTGCCCGCCGGATAGGGGTGCACCGGCCCGGGCTGGCGGATCACCGGGTCGACGATCTCCCAGCCACGCTCCACCTCGTCCTCGCGGATGAAGAGGGTGTGGTCGCGATGGAGCACGTCGTGGAGCAGCCGCTCGTACGCCTCCGGCGGCGAGACCCGGAAGGAGCTGCCGTAGGCGAAGTCCATGTGCACCTTCTGGGTGCGGATCTCCGGCCCGGGCTGCTTGGCGATGAAGCTGAAGGAGATGCCCTCGTCGGGCTGGATGCGGATCACCAGGTGGTTGGAGTGGACCGCGTGGGTGCCTCCGCTTCCCGAGAAGAGGTGGAGCGGCACGTCCTTGAACGCGATGGTGACCCGGGTCTCGCGGGTGCACAGCCGCTTGCCGGTGCGCAGCAGGAAGGGCACCCCGGCCCAGCGCCAGGAGTCGATGCGGAGGCACAGCGCCGCGTAGGTCTCGGTGGTCGAGTCGGGCGAGACCCCGGGCTCCTCGAGGTAGCCGCGCACCGGCACCCCGTCGATGTCGCCGGAGGCGTACTGCCCGCGCACCACCTGGTCGGGGTCGACGGGGTGGCAGGCGGTGAGCACCTTCACCTTCTCGTTGCGCAGCGCCTCGGCGTCGAAGCTGACCGGCGGCTCCATGGCGACGATGGAGAGCACCTGGAAGAGGTGGTTCTGGACGATGTCGCGGATCGCCCCGGTCTCCTCGTAGAAGGCGCCGCGCTGCTCGACCCCCAGCGACTCGGCGACCCCGATCTCGACCTGGGTGATGCAGTCGCGGTTCCACACCCGCTCGAAGACGGCGTTGCCGAATCGGAAGACGAGCAGGTTCTGCACCGTCTCCTTGCCCATGTAGTGGTCGATGCGGAAGATGCGCTCCTCGGGCAGCACCTGGTGGAGTGCCTGGTTGAGCGCCCGGGCGGAGCCGATGTCGTGCCCGAAGGGCTTCTCGATGATCACCACCGCACGCTGCGCGATCCCGCTGTGGTCGAGCTGGCCGACCAGCGGGATGAACGCCGAGGAGGGCACCGCGAGATAGACGACGCAGGCCTCCTCGGTGAGCCGGGCGGCGAGCGCGTCCATCCCGTCGGCGGCGCTCACGTAGTCGAGGCGCCGGGCGAAGCGCGCGAACACCGCCTCGTCGAGACCGGTGCGCGAGTGTGCGGCGATCGCCTGGCGGGCGTGCTCGCGGAGGTTCTCGACGCTCCAGCGATCGGTGGCGTAGCCGATCACCGCACCGCGCTCGGGGAGCAGATGCTCGGCCTCGAGGTTGTAGAGGGCGGGAAGCAGCTTGCGGGCGGCGAGGTCGCCGGTGATGCCGACGACGGCGATGTCCTGGGAGTCGGACCGGCAGAGCGTCATCGCCGGTGGGCCCGGCTCAGTGCTGCCGGAGGTGCCGGACGGTGGCGCCGAGGACCTTGGTGACGACGGCGATGAGGAAGAGCGCGAGCACGGTGTAGAAGAGCGGCAGCATCGCCCCGGGCGAGGTCCAGTCGTAGATGGCGAGGATGCCTCCCAGCACCAGGCCGACCACGATCAGGACCAGCAGTGCGACCACGGTGCGGGTCACCCCGTCGAGCTGCGGCCGTCCCCGCAGCGCCACCGCGGGGCTGGGGGCGAGGTCGCCACCGGGAAACCAGTGGCGCTCGATCCCGGCGAGCACCTGGACTCCGAGGACGGCGAGGAAGATCCCCAGCACGGTGAAGAAGAGCGGCAGCTCGGCGCCCGGAGTCGTCCAGTCGTACACGGCGAGGACGCCGCCGAGCACCAGGCCCACCGTGCAGGCCGCGAGGCCGATCACCGTGAACCAGGTGACCATGCCGAGCTCCGGCAGCCGGGCGGCCAGCCGCGCGTGGATCGGCACCGGCTCGGCCGGCTCCTCCCGGAAGTAGCTGAAGTAGATGTCAGGGGTGGCGGAGACCCCGGAGACGTGCATCTGGGTGCCGAGCGCGCTCTCCGGCGCCGCCTCGCCGGGGACGGCGGACGAGATCAGCCCCGGCTGCGGACCGGGGTAGAGGCGCCGCTCCTCGCGACGGCCGTCGGGATACTCGAGGCGGAGCAGCCCGCAGCGCTCGCAGTGCCACGCCCTGATGGGCAGGCCGCCGACGACGGGGCCGTAGTACATGGTGGTGCGGCGCGGGCCCTCGGGGCCCTTGGCGCCCTCGTAGGGGGCGAACTCGTGGGCCATCACCCCCACCACGGGAGCGGGGTGGTCGCACTCCTCGGGAGTGGGCGGCGACAGGGTGACCTCAGCCTGCGACATCGGAGGCGATTGTACCGGCCCGGAGACGCGACTCACGGATGCCGGGCGCCGCGGGGACGCGCCACCGGTCCCCTCCCCCGCTCGGCGAGGGCGATCTCGGTGGCGCGCGCGTGGGCGGCGGCCTCCAGTGCGTCGTCGAGCGGGGCCAGCTCGGCCGGGGTGTCGCGGCCGTCGCGGTGGGCGAGGGCGGCGGCGAGCAGCCAGTCGGCGAGCGCCGGGTTCTTGGGGAGCAGCGAGCCGTGGAGATAGGTGCCCACCACCCGGCCGGCGACCACGCCCTCGCCGCCGTCCTCCCCGTTGTTGCCGCCGCCGACGACCACGCGGCCGAGGGGACGCAGCCCGGGACCGAGGTGGGTCCGGCCGCCGTGGTTCTCGAAGCCCACCAGGCTGGGCCGGGACAGTCCCATCGACGGCTCCGCCTCGATCAGCACGTTGCCGATCCAGCGGTCGTCGCCGGCGCGGCTGCGCAGGTCGAGCAGGCCCAGGCCCTCGAGCACCCGGCCCTCGGCGTCGACGTAGTCGTGGCCGAGCAGCTGGTAGCCGCCGCAGACCGCGAGCACCGCCACCCCGGCGGTCACGGCACGCTCCAGCGAGGCGCGCTTGTGCTCGGCGAAGTCGGCGAAGATGCCGCTCTGGTCGCGGTCCTGCCCGCCCCCCATGAAGAGGAGGTCGCAGGACTCGAGATCGGCGGGGCCGGCCTCGATGGGCACCACCTCGACCTCGATCCCCCGCCACCCGGCGCGCCGGCGCAGGCTGCAGATGTTCCCGGCGTCGCCGTAGATGGTCATGGCGTGGGGATACAGGTGGCCGAGTCGCAGAGCCCGGCTCACCGCTCCCGCTCCCAGAAGGCGCTCACCGCCCCCGCCCGCTGGGCGACGGCGCGGAGCTCGAGCATCGCCGTGTAGGTGGGCACCACCATCACCTCCTCGCCGGGCTCGGCGCGCGCCGCGGCCAGGCGCAGCGCCGCCGCGGGGTCGGCCTCGAGGGTCACCTGCCCGGCGGGGACGCCGGCGTACTTGAGGCGCACGGCGAGGTCGTGGGCGCGCCGTCCCGAGGCGACCACGTGCGGCCGGCGCGGCGAGAGGGCGAGCCGCTCGAAGTCGACGTCCCACAGCCAGGAGACGTCGCGACCGTCGGCGACCAGGTCGTTGATCGCGATCAGGTAGGT
>JAXDLS010000442.1:0-4322 GCA_034666485.1 Chloroflexota bacterium | reverse complement strand
GGTGGGCCGGGCGACACGCCGCGGATCACGGCTCGGGTGGGCTGAGACCGTCCATCCACCCGGCCGGTGACTGAGAGCGGCTCTCCGCACTCACGCGAGCATGGCGGCGAGGGGTGTCGCTCTCCCGCAGCGGGTGGATGTGGGACACCATGACGGAGCGAGTTCCGCAGCACGCCGCAGGGCGAAGCCCGTAGGCGAGCGAGGACTGTCTGAAGCATCCGGCGTGGTGTCCCGCGTCCACCCGCGTCCGGCTGGCGACTCTTCACCGACGCCCCATTGAGAGGTCCTCCGAAGGGCGAAGCCCGGAGGAGGCCGAGGACTGTCTGAAGCATCCGGCGTGGTGTCGCCCGTCCACCCGCGTCGAGCTGCGACCCTACGTGAGGACCGGAGTCGGGGTGTCGGGGTCGATGCGGTAGCGGTCCATCGCCTCGCTCACCGTCGCCGGGTCGATGTGCTCCTCGCGGCCGAGGGCGGCGAGCACGGCGACGACGATGTGGGCGGCGTCGGTCTCGAAGTGGCGGCGGAGCGCCTCGCGGGTGTCGCTGCGCCCGTAGCCGTCGGTGCCGAGCACCGTGAAGCTGCCGGGGACGAAGCGCGAGATCTGGTCGGGAACGGCCCTGACGTAGTCGCTCACCGCGACCACCGGCGCCGGCTCGGCGGACAGCTCGGCGGTGACGTAGGGCACCCGCGGGCGCTTCTGCGGGTGCAGCCGGTTCCAGCGCTCGACGTCGATGGCGTCGTTGCGGAGCTGCTGGTAGCTGGTCGCGCTCCAGACGTGGGCGGCGACGTCGTGGTGCTCGGCGAGCAGGCGCTGCGCCTCGAGGGCGGCGAGCATCGAGGTGCCGCTGGCGAGCAGGTGGGCGCGGTGGCGCCGTGGCTCCGGCGCAGGCCGGTAGCGGTAGAGCCCACGCAGCACCCCCTCCTCCACGCCCTCGGGCATGGGCGGCATCGGGAAGTTCTCGTTGTACAGGGTGATGTAGTAGAAGACGTCCTCGCCGTCCTGGTACATCCGCCGCATGCCGTCGCGGATCACCACCGCCAGCTCGTAGGCGAAGGCGGGGTCGTAGATGAGGACGTTCGGCACCACCGAGAACAGCAGCGGGCTGTGGCCGTCCTCGTGCTGCAGACCCTCGCCGTTCAGGGTGGTGCGTCCGGCGGTGGCGCCGAGCAGGAAGCCGCGGCCGCGCGCGTCGCCGAACGCCCCCCCCAGGTCGCCGACGCGCTGGAAGCCGAACATCGAGTAGAAGATGTAGAAGGGAATCATCGCCGCGCCGTGGGTGGCGTAGGCGGTGCCGGCGGCGGTGAAGCTGGCCATCGAGCCGGCCTCGGTGATGCCCTCCTCGAGGATCTGCCCGTCCGACGCCTCACGATACGAGAGCACCATGTTGGCGTCGACCGGCTCGTACTGCTGGCCGAAGGGCGCGTAGATCTTCACCTCGCGGAAGAGACCGTCCATGCCGAAGGTGCGCGCCTCGTCGGGGATGATCGGCACCACCCGCCTGCCCACCTGCTTGTCCCGCAGCAGGCCGCGGATGATGCCGGCGAATGCCATGGTGGTCGACGCGGAGCGTCCGCCCGAGCCCGCCAGGGGCTCGGTCCACGGGCCGTCCTCGACCGCCGGCAGCGGCTTGGAGCGCACGATCCTGCGCGGCACCGAGCCGTGGAGCATGCGGCGGCGGACCCGCAGGTACTCGACCTCCTCGGAGTCCTCGCCGGGGTGGTAGTAGGGAGGCGTGCCCTGCTCCAGCTGGCGGTCGCCGATGGGCAGCTCGAGGGTGTCGCGGAATGCCTTGAGCTCCTGGTCGCTCATCTTCTTGATCTGGTGGGTCGAGTTGCGCGCGGTGAACCCCGACCCCAGCGCCCAGCCCTTGATGGTGTGGGCGAGGATCACCGTGGGCGCGCCCTCGTACTCGGTGGCCAGCTTGTAGGCCGCATAGAGCTTGCGGTAGTCGTGGCCGCCGCGGCGCAGGTGGACCAGGTCCTCGTCGGAGAGGTGGCTCACCATGCGCTGCAGCCGGGGATCGGGACCGAAGAAGTGCTCCCGGATGTAGTCCCCGGTTTCGGTCGAGTATTTCTGAAACTGGCCGTCGTTGGTGGTGTTCATCTTGTTGACGAGCACGCCGTCGACGTCACGGGCGAGCAGGTCGTCCCACTCACGTCCCCAGATCACCTTGATGACGTTCCATCCGGCGCCGCGGAAGCCCGCCTCCAGCTCCTGGATGATCTTGCCGTTGCCGCGCACCGGGCCGTCGAGCCGCTGCAGGTTGCAGCAGACCACGAAGATCAGGTTGTCGAGCTGCTCGCGAGCGGCCAGCGAGAGGGCCCCCAGCGACTCCGGCTCGTCGCACTCGCCGTCGCCGAGGAAGCACCACACCCGGGACTCCGAGGTGTCGGCGATCCGCCGGTTCAGCAGGTAGCGGTTGAAGCGGGCCTGGTAGACGGCGTTGAGCGGCCCCAGGCCCATGGAGACGGTGGGGAACTCCCAGAAGTCGGGCATCAGCCGGGGATGGGGATAGGAGCTCAGGCCCTGGCCGCCCACCTCCTGGCGGAAGTTGTCGAGCCGGGCCTCGCTCAGCCGCCCCTCGAGGAAGGCGCGGGCGTAGATGCCCGGGGCGGCGTGCCCCTGGTAGAAGATCTGGTCGCCGGAGCGGCCGTCGTCCTTGCCCTGGAAGAAGTGGTTGAAGCCCACCTCGTAGAGCGAGGCCGAGGAGGCGTAGGTGGAGATGTGGCCGCCGATGCCCTCGGACTTCTTGTTGGCGCGGGTGACCATCACCGCCGCATTCCAGCGGAGGATGCGGCGGATGCGGAGCTCCATCTCCTCGTCACCGGGGAACCACGGCTCGCGGTCGGGGGGGACGGTGTTGATGTAGTCGGTCGAGACCAGCGAGGGCAGGCCGACCTGCTGGGCCCGGGCCCCCTCCAGGAGCTTGGTGACCAGGAAGCGCGCGCGCGTTCGCCCACCCATCGCGACCACCGACTCGAGGGAGTCGAGCCATTCGCGGGTCTCGTCGGGGTCGACGTCGGGAAGCTGGGTGTGAAGCCCGTCGAAGGTCATGAGGTGCCGCTCCGGCGAGTGCTGGGAACTCGGGATGGAGCGCCCTGTATACCACCCCGCCGCCCCGGGAGGGGTTCCAGCGGTGGTGGCCCCCTCGTTGACGCCGGTGTCAGCCAGCGCTGCCCATCCCGTCGCCGGTGGCCTCGACCACATGGGTCGAGTAGCGAATGTCGCCGGTCTGCAGCCGGCCCAGGGCGGCGACCGCCGAGGCCAGGGTGCGATAGCCGACACAGAGGGCGGGCCCGTCCGGGCACTCGAGAATGGCGTACATCAGATACTTCCCCGTTGCGGTGCGGCGATCTGGCGGATTTCCGTACCCTGCCGATGGTAGCGACGCGACCGGCCCCAGACATTGTGCGGGCAGCAACAAATGACGAGGGCCTGGTTATCGCCTGTCACGCTCCTGTGACGGGCGCGCGACTCAGCGGATCAGGCCGCGCTCTCGCAGCGCCGCCACCGCGGTGACGGTGCGGTCGACCGGCGACTCGTGTGCCACCCATTGCGCCAGGTCGCCCAGCGCCCTGGCGCGCTCGGTGCGGGCCTCGAAGCCGAGCAGGTCACGCGCCCTCCCCACGTCGGCGATGCAGTGCCGGATGTCGCCGGCGCGGAAGTCGCCGGTGATCTCGGGCTCGAGGTCGACCCCCAGCTCGGCGGCGAGCGTGGAGGCCAGCTCGGCGACGGTCAATGACACCCCGGTGCCGACGTTGACCGCCTGACCGGTCGCCCGTGGCGCGTCCATGGCGAGCAGGTTGGCCCGGACCACGTCGGAGACGTGCACCAGGTCGCGCCGCTGACCGCCGTCCTCGAAGATCAGCGGGCGGCGTCCGCCCAGCAGGCGCGTGCAGAAGATCGCCGCGACCCCGGTGTACGGGTTGGAGAGCGCCTGCCGCGGACCGAGGATGTTGAGGTAGCGGAGCGCCACCGTCTCCAGGCCGTGGGCGTGCCCGGTGGTGAGGGTCAGCTCCTCGCAGTCGCGCTTCGAGACGGCGTACGGCGAGGTGGGCCGGAGCGGATGCTCCTCGTCGGTGGGCACCGGCTCCACCGCGGCGTCGCAGACCGGGCAGCGGTTCTCCCAGCGGCGGGCGTCGAGGTCGGCGCGGCGGCGCAGCCCGGGATCGACCACGCCGTGCTCGGCGCAGCGGTGGGCGCCCTCGCCGTAGACCACCATCGACGAGGCGGTGACAACCCGCCGCAGGGTGTCGCGGCGGAGCAGCGCCTGCTCGAGGAGCACCGCGGTGCCGCCCGAGTTGACGTCCACGTAACGGTG
>JAXDLS010000441.1:0-2552 GCA_034666485.1 Chloroflexota bacterium | reverse complement strand
GGGTCCAGGTGAAGACGGGCTGCTCGGAGGGTGAGATCGGCACCGTGAGCGAGTGCAGCGGCACGCCCGGCGGCGGTGGCGCGCCCGGCGCCAGCCGGGGCCACAGGGCGTAGGTGGCCGGCGGGTCGCCCACCCGGCCGAGCAGGTCGGTGATGTGGCGGCCATCGGTGTACAGGTTGTGGGGCGGATAGCGGCTGCCGATCCGGAAGAGGCCGCCGAGGGAGGTGTCCTCGTCGAAGTGGCGCTGGCCGGACTGCCGCAGCCGGCCCTCGATGTAGGTGGAGGC
The DNA here is from genome assembly GCA_034666485.1 of Chloroflexota bacterium. Taxonomy (GTDB): domain Bacteria; phylum Chloroflexota; class Dormibacteria; order Aeolococcales; family Aeolococcaceae; genus CF-96. The sequence continues at coordinate 2,266 of JAXDLS010000441.1, read as the reverse complement.
CCCCGAGTACAGGAGCACGGCGTCGTAGAGCCCGCACAGCGTCACCGTGGCGATGCGGGCGCTGCGCACCGGCCCCACCTGCCCGGCGGGAGGCGTGAAGTAGAGGGCGCTGAAGCGCGAGATGCCGCCCTCGGCGCTGTACTCGTAGAGCACCGCCGCCTCGGCCAGGCCCCGCTGCGGCCGCGCATCGGGGGAGTTCTCCACCTGGACGATCACCGGGTCGCGGAGCGCGTTGGGATCGGCGGTGGGCGACGGCGTCGCCGCCGGCGCCGGGGACGCGGTGGAGCCGGCCGGGACCCGGGCGGCGGGGGCGGCCCCCTGGGCTCCGCACGCGGAGAGCCAGAGGACCGCGAGCACGGCGACGAGACCATGCCTGCGGGACGCGGGCGGGGCCGGTCTCACCACGGCGGGGCATTGTGGCGGATCGAGCGGCAACGCGCTGGCGGCGAGCTATGCTCCCCAGCCGTGAACCCGTGGCTCGACCGTTTCGCCGCCGGCCTCGACGAGGCTGATCCGCCCGAGATCGACCGCGACGAGGCGGCGCTGATCCTCGAGCTCGCCGGCGTCTCGGCGCGCAGCTCGGGGGCGCGCCAGTTCGCCCCGCTGGCCACCTGGCTCGCCGGCCGGGTCGCCGCCGAAGCCGACCGCGACACCCGTCTCGCCCTGCTCCGCCGCGCCTGCGAGGCGGCCACCGCCGCCGGCGCCGCCGAGCAGGATTTGTCGCTCTGAGCGCTGACGCGGTCCTACAACGGGGTGAGTCGGCCATCAGCTCCCTCGTCGCTGACAGCCTTCCCCCTTCAGCTCGACTGATCGAGCACCACCGCCGACTCGGGGGGGAGGATCAGCGCGTCGCCGTCGCGGCAGGGCGCCTCGGCGGAGGCGAGCAGCACCTCGCCCCAGCCGCGTGACCCCCCCGGGATCCGCGCCGCCGTCGCCCCGAGGTTGGCGGCCACGGTGACTCCGTGGCGCTCCATGACCAGCCAGCGGTGCTCCTCGTCCACCCGCACGCACACCGCGCTCAGGTCGGCGTCGCGGAGCGCGGGCAGGCGCCGGCGCAGCGCGATCAGCTCGCGGTGCCAGGCGAGCAGGCCGGCGTGGGGCTCGCGGCCGACCTCGCCCCAGTCGAGGCGCGAGCGGACGAAGCTCGACGCGTCCTGGGGGTCGGGCACCGCCGACTCGTCCCAGCCGAAGGCGGCGAACTCGCGCCTGCGCCCCTGGCTGACCGCCGTCGCGAGCATCGGGTCGACGTGATCGGTGAAGTAGAGGAAGGGCGTGGAGGCGCCCCACTCCTCGCCCTGGAAGAGCATCGGGACGTACGGCGCGGTGAGCACCAGCGCCGCCCCCACCCGGAGCAGGCGGGTGCTCATCAGCGCCGAGCTGCGCTCGCCGGCGGCCCGGTTGCCCACCTGGTCGTGGTTCTGCAGGCAGACCACGAAGCGGTCGCCGCCGAGGTCGCCGATCGGCCGGCCGTGGCGGCGCTCGCGGAAGCGGGAGTACCGGCCGTCGAAGACGAACGCCCGGCGCAGCGCCCTGGCGACGTCCTCCAGCCGGCCGAAGTCGACGTAGTAGCCGGTGCGCTCGCCGGTGAGCGCGGCGTGGAGGGCGTGGTGGAAGTCGTCGCTCCACTGCGCCCTCAGGCCGTATCCGCCCCGCTCGGGGTCGCGGACCAGCCGGGGGTCGTTGAGGTCGCTCTCCGCGATCAGCCACAGCCGCCGCCCCAGCTCGGCCTCGAGCGCAGCCACGCGGGTGGCCAGCTCCTCGAGGATGTGCACCGCCGAGATGTCGACGATGGCGTGCACCGCGTCGAGGCGCAGGCCGTCGAAGTGGTAGTCGCGCAGCCACATCAGCGCGTTGTCGACGATGAAGGCGCGCACCTCGTCGCTCTGACGGTCGTCGAGGTTGATCGCCTCGCCCCAGGGGGTGCGATAGCGGTCGGTGAAGTAGGGGGCGTAGGCGCCGAGGTAGTTGCCGTCGGGGCCGAGGTGGTTGTAGACGACGTCCAGCACGGCGGCGAGGCCGTGGGCGTGGCAGGCGTCGACCAGGCGGCGCAGCCCCTCGGGGCCGCCGTAGGCGTGGTGAGGGGCGTAGAGGTCGACGCCGTCGTAGCCCCAGCCACGGTCGCCGGGGAACTCGGCCACCGGCATGATCTCGACCGCGGTCACCCCCAGGTCGACGAGGTGGCCGAGCCGGGCCGCGGCGGCGGCGAAGGTGCCCTCGGGGGTGAAGGTGCCGACGTGGAGCTCGTAGATCACCGCATCGGAGAGCT
>JAXDLS010000440.1:0-3364 GCA_034666485.1 Chloroflexota bacterium | reverse complement strand
TGCCGAGGCGGCCGAAGCCGGTGATCGACTCGTCCAGGATGAGCAGCCAGCCGCGGCGGCTGCAGAGCTCGCGGAGCGCCTGCAGGAAGTGGCGCTCGGGGGGCAGGTTGCCCGCCGTGCCGAGGATGGGCTCGACGATCACCGCGGCGACGCCGCCGTCGAGCCCCGCCGCGTACCCGTCCAGGGCGTCCAGCGCGGCGGCGCCGTCGCCCGCGCACCGCCGGTAGCTGAGGGCGTCGTGCCCGGTGCAGATCGGGTAGCCCACGTCGTGCACCCAGTCGACCCCCAGCCAGGAGCGCTCGTCGGCGTGGCGGTGCCCGGTGAAGCGCACCCCGGTGCTCTTGCCGTGGAAGCCGGTGGTGAAGGAGAGGAGGTGGCGCCGGCCGGTGACCGACTGGGCGAGGCGCACCGCCACCTCGACCGCCTCGGTGCCCCCGGAGTAGAGGGCGGTGCGCTCCAGGCCGGCGGGCAGCACCTCGGCGAGCGCCTCCAGGTACGCGGCGTGCTCGGCGGTGTGGAGCACGCAGGCGGCGAGCCGTCCCGCCTGCGCGCTCAGCGCCTCGGTCCACCGGGGGTGGCCGTGACCGATGGCGGCGACGCCCATGGCGGTGGCGAAGTCGAGGTAGCGCCGTCCCTCGGTGTCGACGAGGTGCGCACCCTCACCGTGCGTGATGACCAGGCCGGCGTTCTCGGCGATGCGGCGCGGCCCGCCTCCACCGAGCCGGCGGATGGTGTCGGGGGTGCGGGCGGTGGCGGCCATGCGGCCGCAGTGTACGAAAGCGCCCGCCTCAGAGCGCGTCGCCCCCGCCGTGGCGGGCGCGCAGCCGGCGGCGCTGGTGCTGGTAGCGGCGCAGGTGGTAGGGGACGTTCACCACCACCGTCCCGGGGCGGAAGAGCAGCGCCGCCTTGAGCCGCAGCGCGGTCTGGTTGTGGAGGATCTGCTGCCACCAGCGGGTGGCCACCATCTCGGGGAGCACCACCACGATGGTGTCGTCGGGCTGCTGCCGGTCGATGGCGTCGATGTAGGCGAGCAGCGGGCGCACCAGCGAGCGGTACGGCGACTCGATGATCTCCAGGGGCACGTGGTTGCCCCACGCCTCCCACTTCGCCTTCAGCCGTGCGATCTCGTCCGGGTCGTCGTTGATGTGCACCGCGATCACCTGGTCGGAGATGGTGCGGGCCAGCGCCAGGCTCTGCAGCGCCGGCCCGTTGAGGTCGGACACGGGCACGATCACGACCGGCTTGAGCTCGCTCGGCGAGGTCGGCGTCTCGGTGGTGAGCTCGGTGGTGACGTCCGCGTAGTGGCGGTGGATGGCGCGGAAGGTGAGCACCAGCAGCGGGATGATCACCATCACCACCCAGGCGCCGGTGAGGAACTTCTCCCATGCGGTGATCACGAAGACGGTGGCGGTCAGGGTCATCCCCACCGCGTTGATGGCCAGGCCGCGCTCCCATCCGGGCTCGCGCAACCGCAGCCAGCGCGCCACCATCCCCGCCTGGGACATGGTGAAGGCGAGGAAGACGCCGATGGTGTAGAGGGGGATGAGCGAGTCGGTGCGGCCGCGGAAGACCACGAGCAGGACGATCGCCAGGCTCCCCAGCACCAGGATGCCGTTGCTGTAGGCGAGCCGGTCGCCGAGGCGCTTGAAGAGGTGCGGAGCGTAGTCGTCGCGCGCCATGAAGAAGAACAGCCGCGGGAAGTCGGAGAACGAGGTGTTGGCGGCGAGCACGAGGATCGCGGTGGTGGCGGCGATCACGTAGAAGTACAGCAGGGTGGTGCCGAAGGCGGCGTGGGCGATCTGGGAGATCACCGTCTGGTAGTGGGGGTCGCTCGAGTCGTACGCGCGGGCGCCGACCGCGTGGGCCGCCAGGGTGATGCCGGCGAACATGAGCGCCAGCAGGGTCACCATCACCGTCAGGGTGGTGCGCGCGTTCCTCCACTCCGGCGGCTGGAAGGCCGGGACGCCGTCCGAGATCGCCTCCACCCCGGTGAGCGCGGTGCAGCCGGAGGCGAACGCCTTGAGCAGCAGGAAGATGCTCAGCTGCCTGGTGGCATGCTCGAGCATCGGCGTGGCCTCGGGGAGCCGCCCGGTTCCCCACCTGATCGCGATGACCGTGAGCATCACCAGGATGCCGGCGATGAAGAGGTAGGTCGGCGCCGCGAAGATGCTCCCCGACTCGCGGATGCCGCGGAGGTTGCCGACGATGAGGAGGGCCACGAAGCCGACGCAGAGCTCGACCCGGTACGCCTGCATCGCCTGCGCGGCGCTGACGATGGAGTCGACCCCGCTGGCCACCGACACCGCCACGGTGAGCACGTAGTCGGTCATCAGCGCCGAGCCGGCGACCACCCCGGCGAGCGGGCCGAGGTTGTCGCTGGCGACGATGTACGAGCCGCCGCCCTTGGGGTAGGCCTTGATCGTCTGCCGGTAGCTGAGCCCCACCGCGATCAGCAGGAAGAGGATCGCGCCCATGATCGGGACCGAGTAGCTGTACGCGGCCGCCCCGGCCGCGCCCAGGACCAGCAGGATCTGCTCGGTGGCGTAGGCGACCGACGACAGCGCGTCCGACGAGAGCACCGCCAGCGCTTTGACCTTGGTGAGGCGCTCGTGGATCCCCTGCCGGGTGGCGATGGGGCGGCCGAGCAGGGCGCGGCGCAGCCGCCCCAGCGGAGTCCTGGGCTGCGCGGCCTCCTCCCGCGCCTGGAGATATCCCTCGGACACCTTCTCGAACTCGCGCCGGCGGGAGCGGGCGCCGCGCACGTAGCGGTCGCCGGGCAGCGCCCCCCGCGCCGGCCTGAGGTCGAGGTCGGGGTCGACCTCCTGCGGAGTCGCGCCGCCGGTGTCGCGCGCCCGGGGGGTCGTGGCCCACCTCCGGCCCGCGTCGCGAAGGGAGCCGACCTCCTCCTCGGTGAGGCTCACCTGACCGGGGACGGCGGTCCCGGAGGCGTTCGAGTCGGCGGGAGGGGCGCTCACGGCAGCTTCGGACAGTGTAGGGAGCAGGCGTGCTGGGCGCCTCCGGCCCACCATCGACGTGACGTCCGCTAGGATGCAAGCAACGCCGCGCCTCGACACCCGACCGCCATGATCGTCGTAGCAGCCCGCGGCGGGCTGCCCAACCCATCTCTTGTGACCGTCACGCCCATTCCTCACATGCCCACCGACTCCGCCAACCACGAGGCGCCGACGGAGGGCTCTGCCCCGCCGGACGCCGGGACGCGCCAGGACGCGCCCGACGCTGGTACGGCCGTGCCCACCGACGTCCCCGCGGAGGCGACCGTGCCCGACGGCGCCTCCGAGGCTGCCGAGGAGCCGGCCGCCGGGGCCGTTCCCGAGCCTCCGGCCGAGGGTGCTCACGAACCGGC
>JAXDLS010000439.1:0-4151 GCA_034666485.1 Chloroflexota bacterium | reverse complement strand
CCCGGGGCGGCAACCGGCTCGCCCGGCAGGTGGCCGCCGCCCTCGGCGCCGAGGCGGTGGTGACCACCGCGAGCGATGGCCGCCCCTGGCCCGCCCCCGAGGAGGTCGCCGCCGCCCGCGGCTGGCGGCCGGAGGACCCGCGCGGGCTCGCGGCGGTCACCGCCGCGCTCCTCGACGGCGACCCGGTCGGCCTGGTCCAGGAGTGCGGCGAGCCCTGGGAGGCGGCCGGGGACTGGCCCGCCTGCCTCCGCCGCCACCCCGACCTCGACGCGCTCCGCGCCGCCGCGCCCCGGGCCGCGATCGTCGTCAGCGATCGTGTCCTGCAGGCGGAGCCGGGGTGGCTGGTGCTGCGCCCGCCCACCGCCGTGCTCGGGGTGGGCTGCGAGGCCGGGGTGGACGGCGCCGAGCTCGCCGGGGCGGTCGACGCCGCCCTCGCCGAGGCCGGGCTCAGCCCGCTCGCCGTCGCCGCCGCCGCCACCCTCGACCGCAAGTGCGACGAGCCCGCGCTCCGCCGGCTCTGCGCGGAGCGCGGCTGGCCGCTGTCCGGTCATTCCGCGGTGGCGCTGGCCGCGGTCGACGTGCCCACCCCCTCGGCGGTGGTGGCCGGCTGCGTGGGCACCCCGTCGGTGAGCGAGGCGGCGGCGCTGCTCGGCGCTCCCGGGGGTGTCCTGCGCCTCGCCAAGCGGGTGCGGGGCCGGGTGACCGTCGCCATCGCGGGCCTCCCGCCGGGCTGCGCGCCAGCGCAGAGAGCCTTGGCCTAGACTCCCGCCGATGTCCCAGGCGCCGCCGACCGAGAGCCGCTCCATGGAGAAGGCGGCCCGCTGCGGCGAGCCGTCGTACGTCTGGCGGGCCGGCCAGGAGCGGCGGCTGGCGATGATCCGCGAGGCGGTGCCCGAGCTGGGGAGCGCCCGCGTGCTGGAGATCGGCTGCGGCGTCGGGCGCTACGTCGAGCGGCTGAGCCCGCTCGCCCGGGTCGTGGTTGGACTCGAATACGACCGCGACCGCGCCGTCGAGGCGGCCGGGCGGCTCGACCCGCCGCTGGTGGTCAACGCCGCCAACGAGCACCTGCCCTTCCCCGATGGCAGCTTCGACGTGGTGCTCACCAACGAGGTGATCGAGCACGTCGCCGACGACCGGGTCTCGGCGGCCGAGATGGTGCGGGTGCTGAGCCGCGGCGGACGGGTGGTGCTCTTCTGCCCCAACCGCTGGTACCCGGTGGAGCAGCACGGCGTCTACTGGCGCGGCACCTACCGCTTCGGCAACAAGCCGCTGGTGAACTACCTGCCCGACCCGCTCCGCGACCGCCTCGCCCCCCACGTGCGCGCCTACACCCGCCGCGGCCTGCTCCGGCTCTTCGCCGGGCAGCCGGTGCAGGTGGTCCACCACGGGCGCATCTTCGGCGGGTACGACAACATCGTCGCTCGCCTGGGCGGAGCCGGGAAGGTGCTGCGCCGCGCCCTCCAGGGAGCGGAGGGAACGCCGCTCGACGTCCTCGGCCTCTCCCACTTCCTCGTCCTCGAGCGCTACTGAATCCCGTTTCTTTACACGGCGGGAGGTGGCGTGCAGGATAGGGGCCACGGCCCGAGCCCTCGTTCCGCTGCCCTCCGCGACGCAATTGACTGAATTGAGGGTCTCTACCGTGTGGCGGCACGAGGGAGACACGATCGGACATGGCCATGACCTTCCCATTGGAACGTGAGCGGGCGGTGAGCGCCGCCCCCTCCAGAGAGCGTCGCGACGTCACCACCCGGGCGCTGCGCGACGCCGTCGCGGCGTGGTTTCGCATCCACCCGGCCAGCCTGGCAGCGCTCGACCCCCGCACCGTCGAGCGGATGGCGATGCGCCTCGAGGGGCGGCGGCAGCACCGCCCCCTGGACGGCCTCGACGGGGTCTGCCCGGTGCCCGAGGGGAGGCATCCCTGGGCGGGCTGACGCGGCGGCTGGCCGGCGCCCTCGGCGCCGGCCCGGTGCCCGAGGGCGCCGGCCGGGGCGGGGGCGAGGGAGTCCGCACCCGCGACCACCTCGCCAACACCCGCACCTTCCTCGCCTGGATGCGGCTCGCCCTGGGCCTGGTCGCCGCCGGCCTCTCCGTCGACAAGCTGGGACTGCTGCTCCCCCCCGCCCCCGGGCATCCCGCCGACGGCAGTGGGAACCGGGGGGCGGCGCTGGCGCTGGTGGTCGCCGGCGGGGTCCTCGCCAACCTCGCCTTCGCCCGTCTCCTGCTCCAGCGCCGGGTCATCGAGCGGCCGGGGCTGCACTCGCGCGTGCTCCTCGACGCGGCCCTCCTGGGGATCGCCGGGGTGGCCGGCGCCCTGGTGGCGCTGTTCCTCCCGCGCACCGGCTGACCGTCCCCGCCAGCGGCTACATTCCGCCGCGTATGGCCGACGAGGGTCCGACCCGATCCGACGAGACCCGGAGTCGCGAGCACCTCGCCAACGAGCGCACCCTGCTCGCCTGGTCGCGGACGTCGATCACCCTCATCGCCCTCGGCTTCGGGGTCTCGCGGTTCGACGTCTTCCTCCGCGAGCTGCGCCTGTCGAACGGACGCCCCGGCGGACCGAGCGCCGCCTTCTCCGCGGCCATCGGCCTCGTGTTCGTGCTCGCCGGCCTGCTCACCGCCGCCGCCGGGGTGATCCGCTTCCTCCAGGGGCGCCGCCAGATCGAGGCGGCCCGCTTCGAGGCGTCCCTCTGGCCGTACCTGCTGCTGACCGCGCTGATGTGCGCCGTCGGCCTGGCCCTGATCGTCTACCTGCTGGTGGACGTGGCGCGGAGCTGAGCCGGAAGAGGCCCGGCTGTTCTGCCACGGGTTCTTACCGGGGGGGAGTACCTCCCCCCCGCCCAGGGCAAAGACATCGCGCAGGGCCCGGGAGGGCAGAAGGACGCGATGAAGAGGCGCGATGCCGTGCCCTACCCCCCCTCCGCCGGCACTCGCCGGCGCGCTCGCCTTCGCTCGCGTTTCGCTGATCGATGCGGGGTCGGCCGAGTGCTCCTGCGCTGATCGTCTACCTCATTGGCGACGTGGCCCGCTCCTGGCCCAGGTCGACCAGCTCGGCGGCGGCGCGGCCGGCCTCGAGGGTGAGCACCGCCAGGGTGAAGGCGGGCATGCGCCTGCGGTCGGTGGGCGACCCGGGGTTGAGCAGCAGCAGCCCGCCGTCGTCCTCCACCACGGGGACGTGGCTGTGGCCGAAGACCGCCACCCGCGCGCCGGGAAACCAGCGGCGCAGCCGGGCCCGGCGGCCCGCCGCCGCGCCGGCGTCGTGGATCATCGCCACCGGCACCCCGCCGAGCTCGAGCTCGAGGCGTTCGGGGAGGACGCCCCGGAGGGCGTGGTCGTTGTTGCCGAGCACCGCCCAGAGCGGCCCGCGCTCGCGCAGCCGCTCCAGCAGCGCGGGATCGACCACGTCCCCGGCGTGGAGCACCCCGTCGGTGGCGTCGATCACCCGCCAGGCGCCCGGAGGCAGGTCGCGCGCCCGGCTGGGGATGTGGGTGTCGGCGATCACCGCCAGCCTCACCGGGCTAGAACCAGAGCTCGTCGTAGACGGAGCGGCGGTGGGGAACCTTGCGGGTGCGCTCCAGGAGGCGGCGCCGCCGGGCCTGCCGCCGGCGCCTCCGGAAGAGCGACTCCTCGAGCCGGCGGAGGGGGTGCAGCTCGAGCAGCGGCACCATCACCGCCCGGGCGGCCGCGAGGGTCACCGGGCGGAGCCGGCGGCGCTGCAGCCAGAGCACGCCCAGCACCGCGGCGAGCACCAGCAGCCCGCCGTGGGGGATGCCCAGGGTGGCCGCCAGCGGCGAGCCGCCGTGGCCGGCGGGGGTCTGCGCTCCGGGCGGATGGGCGGCGTCCCAGGCGTCGAGCTCGTGCTTGCGGGTCAGCACCGCCGGGTCCTGGGCCTCGATGGCGTCGCGGACCGCGGCGGCGATGCTGTCGCGCACCTCGGGGCGCTGCAGCAGGTCGGCCTCGCGCGGGTTGCTCAGGTACATGGGCTCGATGGTCACCGCGGGCATCACCGCGTGCACCCAGAGGTTGTCGCGAAGGATCACCCCGTCGTCGGGGACCGCGTAGGGCTTGAGCCGCCTCTCCAGCGCGGCGGCCATCCGGCCGGCGAAGGGGTGGCTGTCCTCGTTGGGATAGAGCACCACCGAGCCGGCGGCGCC
>JAXDLS010000438.1:0-3739 GCA_034666485.1 Chloroflexota bacterium | reverse complement strand
GTCGGTGAAGCGGGTGGCGGCGGCGGTCGGCGAGGGGTCCGCCGCGGTGCGCTCGGTCCACGAGCATCTCGCCTTCATCCCGCGCTGACGGGAGTTCAGGCTGGAGGCGTGGGAGGCTAGGACGTCGTGGACGCTCGGGTCGGCTGCGTCCTGAGAGCAGGAGGCGGGGCGGTCGTCACCTCCCGACTGTCAACCGATGCAGCTGCGCCGTCGGATCCCAGCCTGGGGGCGGTGGCTCAGCGGCGATACTGTGCCAGGGCATGCCCTGCCTGATCACCGTGCGCGCCATTCCGCATAGACCTGGTGTCTCTTCGAGGGGTCGCCGCCTGCGATGTCGTCGTAGCCGAATTGAATACCGCAGCTCGGGCAGATGTCATCGGACGGGCTGTCATCATCCCACGGTGGATCGAAAAGCCCGTCATACCCGCAGGCTGGGCAGGGGTAGCGTGTCATCGGCCCCACGGTTCGACCCCCGGTTGTGCACGCCAGTGGTCCCAATTCATAGGGAACCCATGGCGGGCTGGATCCGGCGCGAAACAGGTCCGTGTGGCGCCGGTTGCGCGAAATGACCCGAACTCATTCGTGTGATGCGGACAGCTCTGGATCGCCTGCCGAAGCGCAGACGGGACCAGTATCACCGCACGCCTCGCCGTCGACATGACATTGGGCAGGCGATATCCTCTCCGCGGGGATGGTCGTCGCCTGACCTACGCAGGGCTGGGGAACTGGAGGACGCTGCGCTGCCTGCCCGACGTATGCTCCGTGGTCCCGCCGATGGCCGTCGCCTCGCCGTCCCGCGTCCCCTGCCCCTGGAGGACAACGTGCTCCGGTGGATTGGGCCGGAGCCCGCCCGCTCGCCACTCCAGGAGCTGCGCGGTGACTGACAGGTCGCGGCGGAGGGAGCGTGCGGCAGACCCCCCTCGGGAGCCGCCCGCTGCGCTGCCCGACACCGTGGCCCCCGCGCCGCTGTCGACCGAATGCCTGGAGACGGTCCGGGCCCTCGTCGCGCAGATCGAGCTGCGGATCGACGGGCTCGCCGACCGCATGGCGCGGGAGATCCGAACGGCGATCCCCGAGGTGGACCAGGGACCCGGCCTGCTGGAAGCGACACGCGCAAGCTGCCGCGCCAACCTCATCATCGTCTTCGGCCGGATGCGCGAGGGCGTCGACCCCGATGCGGGCGGGGTCCCCGCCGAGGCGCTGGAGTACGTGCTGGCATTCGTGCGTCAGGGCGTGTCCCTGGCCACGCTGCTTCGAACCTACCGGATCGGTCACGCCCTGGTGCTGCGGACGCTGCTCGACCTCGCCGTCGAACGACTCGACGATCGAACGGTGCTCGGGCATGTGGTCCAGCACTGCAACTGGTACACCTACGCCTACGTCGACGCGGTCTCGGACGCGCTCACCCGCGAGTACACGGAAGAGCGCGAACGCTGGGTGCGCAGTGCGGCAGCGTTCCGCGCCGACACCGTCCGCGCGCTGCTGGACGGCCGCCTGAACGACCCGCACGAGGGCGGACGGCGGCTGCGCTACGCGCTGACCCGCTGGCACGCGGCCTTCGTCGTCTGGGACGACGGCGGCGATGTGGGGCCACCCGGCCAGGCTGCCCTGGAGCAGGTGGGGATGCGCTGCGCGTCGGAGCTGGGGGCGGTCGACGCACTCCTCGTGCCCCGTGGCCCGGAGCTCGTCGCCGGCTGGATGGGCCTCGCCCGGGACCTCGACCTTCGCAGGCTCGACGGCGTGCCGCTCGAGCAGGGCGAGGCGCCCTCGGCCAGGATCGCTCTCGGCAGCCCCGGGCGTGACCTGGAGGGGTTCCGCCGGAGCCACGCGGAGGCGCAGCTCGCCCGGCGGGTCGCGAGGCTTGTCGGCCGCCCGGCCGGCACGGTCACCCACTACGACGACGTCGCCCTCCTGGCGCTGCTGACCGAGGACCTCGACCAGGCTCGCCGCTTCGTGACCCGCGAGCTCGGCCCGCTCGCGAGTGACGACGAGCCGACGCGGCGGATCGTGGCGACCCTCGGCGTGTACTTCGCCGAGGGCACGAGCCCGGCCCGGGTCTCGCGGCGCCTCGGCGTCCACGAGAACACCGTGACCTATCGCCTGCGCCGCGCCGAGGAGCTGCTCGGACGGTCGCTCACCGAACGCACCGCCGAGCTCGTCGCAGCGCTCACCCTGCTCGACGCCGTCGGCGACGGAGCAGGTGCGCCAGGGCAGTAGCGCCTGACCGCCCGCCGTGGCTGGTTCAGAGCGCGTCGCGCAGCTGGGATCGGGACGTGATCCCGATCTTCGGGAAGATCCGGTACAGGTGCGAGCCCACCGTTCGGGGCGAGAGGTAGAGGCGCTGGCCGATCTCGGCGTTGGTCAGCCGCTCCGCTGCCATCCGCGCGATCTGCAGCTCCTGCGGCGACAGCTCCGTCCACCTCTCTGGCCCTCGGTGGCCGCCGGACTGGCCCGATGCTCGCAGCTCGCTCTCCGCCCGCTCCCTCCACGGGGTGAGTCCGTGGGCCGCGAAGGTGTCGCGTGCCTCTCGAAGCGGTGCCCGGGACTCCTTGGCGCGCCGCCCTCGGCGCAGCCAGGCGCCGTAGGCGAGCTGGAGACGGGCGCGATCGAACGGCCATCGCTGCAGCCGGGGGTCGAGGGCGGCCTCGTACAGGGCCCCGGCCTCCCGGTCCTCGGCGAGGACGGCGCGCGCATGGGCCATGCTGACGTGCAGCTTCGGCGACGGGCTGTCCGCAACCATCGACTCCAGCGAGCGGATGACGTCCAGTCCCTCGCGCCGGTGCCCGCTGTGCGCGGCGGCCTCGGCGAAATAGGTGATGCCGCGGAAGAGCTCGCGCCCGTGATAGGCGATGTCCGAGGGATCGAACATGCGCCTGAGGTGATGGTAGGCCTCGTCGTGACGGCCCATGCTCACGGCGCTCATCCCCCGGATCGCCAGGAGGACGGCGACGCCGTCGTTCAGCCTCCTCGGCAGGACGATCGACTCGGCGGCCGTGACCAGGCTCTCCGCTGTCTCGGGTTCGCCTCGCAGAGCGGCGACCGCCGCCTCGCCGGCGAGTCCGGCGGCGACCCAGATCGGCTGCGCGGTCTCCTCGGCGATCCGGCGGCATTCACCGGCGGCCGTCATCGTCGTCTCGAAGTCGCCGAGCTCGATGGCGGAGTGCGCCAGGTTTCCCAGCGAGTGAGCCAGGAGGGCGAAGCGACCCTGGCTTCTCAACCCGTCGGCCGACGAGCGCAGGAGGGCACCCGACATCTCGAAGTGTCCAACCGCATGCGCGGCCATCCCCAGCAACCGGAGGCTGTCGGGATCGTGCAGATCGGCCGTCTCAACCCGAGCGAGCCGCTCCATCACCAGAGACGCCCTCTGAATCGGCGCCGCGATCGCGAGGACGGCGAGCAGCCGTGGGTGGCACTGGTCGACCTGCACCCGCTCGGCGGCATCGACCACCCTCTGCGTGGTGTCGGCACCCGGGTCAGCCCACCAGCACCGGACGGCGGCGCCGAAGAGGAGGCTGAGGGAGAGCACGTCGTCGCCGTCATCTCGGGCCTGGTCTGCGGTCTCGACAAGGGCGCGCACATGGGTGGGGTCGCCGTCGTCGAACCCCTCCCGGATCCACGCCACCCGGCCGCGTTCGAGTGGGCTCGGTCCCAGGCGCTCCACGTCACCGAGGAGCTGGAGGACGAGGTCTCGGCTCCCGAGCTCGTATGCCATCTCCGCGGCGACCAGCAGCCGGCAGCA
>JAXDLS010000437.1:0-4785 GCA_034666485.1 Chloroflexota bacterium | reverse complement strand
GGGCACCTCGACGCGCTCGGGCAGGGCGCTGACCCGCAGCACCGCCACCACCGGCCGCACCGAGGCGATCTCGGACAGCTGCCGCTGCCGGAAGCGCAGGGTGAGGTAGTTGCCGGTCCACACGGTGCGCGCCTCGAGCGCGTGCAGCCGCTCCAGCGACGCCGCCTCGATCACCTCGACCACCTCGGCGACGGCACCGAGCGACACCATCCCGGGGCTCACCGGCCGGGGGTGCCCCTCGGGGCGGCCGGCGGCGACGGCCACCGGGCGGGGCGCCCGGTGCATCCCCGGCACCAGGAGGTCGCGGTACTCCGGCTTGAGGAAGACGCCGCGCTCGTGGAAGAGGGTGGGATAGAGCCAGAAGGGCCCGGAGCGGGGGGCGCTGAAGCGGTGTCCGGGATCGTCGAGGCCGCCGCGGCGCACCAGCAGCGCCTGCCGCCCCTGCTCGAGCGCCGCCACCACCACGTCCCACTCCTTGAGCGCGAGGGCGAGCCGGGCCGGGAGCGTCACCGGACGATCATACGAGCGCCGGTGCCGCCATCCCTGCCGCCGGGGTGGTACGGGGCTGCAACGGCGGGCCACGCCACCGGCCGTGGCCCGCTAGGCTGTGCCGCCATGCACCGGCGTCTCGGCCACGTCTGCCCTCGTGTCCTCGGCTCTCCCTGGGTGCGCCTCGCCGGCACCGGGCTGGGCGCCGTCCTCTTCCTCCATGCCGTCGACCTCGGCGCCGCCGGCCGGCTGATGGGCCACCTCTCCCCCTGGTGGGCGCTGCTGGCGGTGGGCCTCGCCGCCCTCTCGGTGATCTCCAGCGTGTTCGAGTGGGGGGTGCTGCTGCGCGGCACCGGCCACGGGCTGGACTGGCCCTTCCTCGGCTCCTGGTACCTCAAGGGGCTGTTCGTCAGCCAGGTGCTCCCCGCCGGGGTGGGCGGCGACGCCATGCGGGCGATGCGCATCGGCCGGATCACCGGTCACGGGCCGATGGTGGCGTCGCTGATCGGCGGGCGCATGGCCGGCACCCTGGGGATGTCGCTCTGGGCCCTGGCCGCGGCGGTCCTGCTCCGCGACCTCCTCCACGTGCCCGTCTTCGCCGGCTTCATCGCCTTCGCGGCCTTCATGCTGGTGGCCTGGGTGCTGGCGCTGCTCGCCGAGCACGTCCGCTGCCGCATCCCCGAGCACCGCCGGGCCGCCCACGCCGTGGGCCGCTTCCTCGGCCCCTTCACCCGCACCTTCGCCACCTACCGCAACCGTCCCCGGGTGCTCGCCCAGAGCATCGCCGCCGGTGCGATCGGCTGGGGGCTCAACCTCTTCTCGATGGAGGCCTTCGCCATCGCCCTCGGGCACGACGTGGCCTGGTCGGTGTTCGCCGTGGCGCTGCCGATCTCGCTGCTCGCCACCTTCGTGCCGATCGCCGCCAACGGCCTGGGGGTGCGCGAGGGGATGGTCTTCGCGCTCCTGGTCCACGCCCATGTCGGCGCGGCGATGGCCACCGCGCTCAGCCTCTTCGTCGACCTGCAGATGATCCCCTTCGCCGTCCTCGGCGGCCTGGTCTTCCTGGTCGAGCACCGCCTGCCGCCCCGGCCGGCGCGGCTGATGGGCAGGCTCGACCTGGTGCCCGCCTACGCCTATCCCGAGGCGGCGGGGCGGCGGAAGAGGTCGCGGCCGGCGAACGAGTAGCGGCGCCGGGCGATCATGAAGGCGACCAGCCCGGCGAGCGTGGCCAGCCCCTTGTCGGCGGCGCGCTGCACCAGGGCGGCGGCGGCGGCGGTGCCCGGATCGGCGCCCACGGCGATGAGGAGGCCGGCGACGCTCGCCTCGAAGCCGCCCAGGCCGCCCGGGCTGAGGGTGATCGCCCCCACCACGTGGGAGACCGCATAGACGAAGGCGGCGTCCTGCCAGCTGAGGAACCCGGGGCGCAGGCTGTCGACCACCAGCCAGAAGAGCGTGATCGCCACCATCGCCCCGGCGACGCTGAGCACCGACCACGCCAGGGTGTCCCAGCGCCGCAGCAGCACCACGGTGTCGCGCTGCAGCCGCTCGGCCTGGGGGACGATGCGACGCAGCAGCGGCATGCGGCAGACCACGCCGATCACCGCCCGGAAGAGGGCGCGGTTGGTGAGGATGAGCAGCACCATCACGGTGCCGACCAGTGCGGCGATGATGCCCTCCGCCGCGGCGGGGTGGCCGAGGGCGCCGGGCACCGCGGCGGCGATGATGATCAGGGTGTAGACCAGCTCCTGGACGGTGATGGTGGCGACCACCCCCCCGAACTCCGCCCCGGTGGCCTCGCTCACCAGCACCGCCCGGGTGAGCTCGCCGAGGGGGAGCAGGCCGGTCGCCTGGCCGGCGAGGTTGAGCAGCAGCGTCCGGCCGAGGGGGAGGCGCACCCCCACGGCCCGGAGCAGCGGCTGCCAGCGCAGCCCCTGGAGCAGGTAGTAGAGCATCGACAGGCCGACGACGGCGGGCACCGACCAGAGCCGGAAGCCGGCCACCGAGCGCGCGAACTGGGCAGGGTTGAGCACGACGAGCAGGGTGACCACCGCCGCGACGCCGAGCACCGCCGGGATCAGCGACTGGGGCCGGCGCCATCGCGCCCGCTCGGGCCGGGCTACCCGTCCGTCCTCCGGCCCACCAGCGGCCGTCCGGGGCGCTGGTCACGAGCGAGCCGCAGTGCGAGCATCCGCCAGGGACGCCGGTCGCGGCGGGCGTCGGAGAGCGCCCCCTCGAGGCGCCGCAGCAGCACCAGCGCCAGCAGCGCGGCGAAGGCGGCGGCCTGCGCCCTGCCCACCACCAGGGCCCCCACCAGGGGGAGCAGCAGGAACCCGGCCAGCACCCCCAGGGCGATCTCACGGGTGAGCGCGCCCAGGCCGTAGCAGGCAAGCAGCGTGGCCAGTCCGAGAACGTTCATCGCCGCCACCGCGCCGGTGGCGACGGCGATGCCCCGGCCGCCGTTGAAGCCGGCATAGACCGGCCAGCCGTTGCCGATCACCGCGCAGACGGCGGTCAGGCCCACCACCCCGAGGGGGAAGCCGGCGCGGGCGGCGAGCGCCACCGGGATCAGCCCCTGGAGGAACTGCAGCGGCCCCACCGCCACCGCCAGCCCCGCGTCGACGTTGCGGTAGATGTTCGAGGTGCCGATGTTCCCGCTGCCGAGGGAGCGGACGTCCACCCGGGGCCGGGTCAGCCGCACCAGCACCAGGCCCACGGGGATGCCGCCCAGCAGGTAGGCGAACAGCCCCATCGCCGCCACCGTCCAGGTCGTCACCGGCACGGTCATCAGGGGACGCCCTCCGCCTCGAGGCCGCGCAGCGGCATCGCCGCGAACCCGGTCATCCCCGGTCCGGTGTAGGCGCCCATCACCGGGGTGAGCGAGGCCACCTCGCTGCGGCCCACGGGAAGCACCTGGTGGAGCGCGTCGCGGAGCAGGGCGGCGGCCTCGGGGGCGGCGGCGTGGACCACCAGCAGCCAGACCGGCGTGAGGCTCTCGCCCTGGTGCTCGAGGGCGAGCCGCTGGAAGCTGCGCAGCATCCCGCGGCGGCCCCGGACCAGGGCGGCGCGGCGCGCCTGGGCGTCGCGGAGCTCGAAGATCGGCCGCACCCCGACGAGGTCGGAGATGCCCGCCGCGATGGAGGGGACCCGGCCGCTGCGGGCGAGGTGCTGGAGGGTGCTGAGGCTGCCGTACATCCGCACCTCCCTCCCCGCCTGGAGCACCCGGTCGCGCACCGTCTCCAAGGGCTCCCCGGCGGCGCAGAGGAAGGCGGCGGCCCGGGCCACCAGGCCGTGCCCGGCGGCGGCGTTGCCGGAGTCGATGACCTCGACGCTGCACCCCGGCTGCTCGTCGGCCAGCAGCCGGGCGGCGAGGGTCGCGGAGTCGTGCATCGCACTCAGCGAGGCCGGGATGGTGAGGCAGACGACGTGGTCGGCGTCCGCCGCCCGGAAGGCCTCGAGGTACTCGCCCGGGCTCGGCGTCGAGGTCGTCGGCGTCTCTCCCGCGGCCAGGCGCGCGTAGAACTCCTCGGCGGTCATGTCGACGCCGTCGTGGAAGGCACGGTCGCCGAAGGCGATGCGCAGCGGCACCACGTGGACGCCCTGCTCGGGCCTGGGCACGATCACCGCGCCGCTGTCCACCACCAGGGCGCAACGGCGGCGCGGAACGCTCACTGTCTCAGGGGGGGTGTCCCCCCCCTCGCCACGGCGGCGGAGCCGTCTGCGCTCACCCCTCCCGCTCTGATGAGCACGCTCATGCCGCCGCCCGGGCGGCGCGCAGGCGGGTGTAGAGGTCGACGAGGCGGTCGACGCCGGCGCTCAGCGCGTAGTGCTCCAGCACCCGGGCGCGGGCCAGGGCCCCCAGCTCGGCACGCAGCCCGGGATCGTCGCGCAGCCGGCGCAGGGCGTTGCCGAGGTGGGGCTCGAGCGG
Source organism: Chloroflexota bacterium (assembly GCA_034666485.1). Lineage (GTDB taxonomy): Bacteria > Chloroflexota > Dormibacteria > Aeolococcales > Aeolococcaceae > CF-96. The sequence continues at coordinate 371 of JAXDLS010000437.1, read as the reverse complement.
GGTCACGGGGAGACGGATGCCGGCGTCGCCGAGGGCGGGGCCGTCCTCGCCCGCCTCGGTGGCGACCACCGCACAGCCCGCCGCCATCGCCTCGAGCATGCTCAGCGCCAGCCCCTCGGCCGTCGAGGGGAGCACGTAGACGTCGGCGGCGCGGAGCAGCTCGAGGCGCAGCGCCGGGTCGGTGACCACCCCGAGGATGCGCACGTTCGGCCGGTCGCCGACCATCCGGCGCAGCCGCCGGAGGTGGACGCCGCCGCCGGCGATGACCAGCACGTGGTCGTCGGGCCAGCCCAGGTCGAGGAAGGAGCGGACCAGCGCGGGGATGCGCTTCTCGGGGTCGAGACGCCCCATGTAGGCCACCACGAAGGCGG
>JAXDLS010000436.1:0-2888 GCA_034666485.1 Chloroflexota bacterium | reverse complement strand
CATCGGGACCTCCCCTCGCTGTCGTGGTCCTCGCGCACGGCGTCGGCGAGCACGCCGGACGCTACCAGCACGTCGCCGCACGGCTCACCCGTGCCCAGTACGCCGTCCACGCCCTCGACCACCGCGGCCATGGGCGCTCCTCGGGGCCCCGGGCCGACATCGATCGCATGGAGTACACCGTCGAGGACCTGAACAGACTGGTGACGCTCGCCGCCTCGCGGCACCCCGACACCTTTGTGTACCTTCTCGGTCACAGCACGGGCGGGTGCATCGCCCTCTCCTACGCGATCCGTCACCAGCACCGACTCCACGGGTTGCTGCTCTCGTCCCCGGCGGCGACGCTCGAGAGCGCGCCGCGGGCGGCGCGCCTCGGCGCCGAGGTGCTGTCGGCGGTCGCCTCCAGGGCAGAGCTCCTGGAGCTCGATCCCTGGATGCTGAGCCGCGACGAGGCGGTGGTGCGTGCCTACAACGAGGATCCGCTCGTCCACCACGGCAGGCTGCCGGCGCGCACGGTGGCGGAGATCGCGGCCGCCGTCGAGCGCCTGCCCGACGCGGTGCCGGCGCTGCGCCTGCCCATCCTGATCATGGCCGGAACCGCCGACCACATCGTCCCGCCGTCGGGAAGCCGCATGGTGCACGCCCGGGCCGGGTCGGTCGACAAGACCCTGCGAATGTACGACGGCCTCTATCACGAGCTGTTCAACGAGCCCGAGAAGGGCGTGGTGCTCGGCGACGTGGTCGCCGGGCTCGACGCCCGGACCGAGAAGGAGGAGACCCATGGCTGACGAGACGAACGTCCTGATCATCACCTTCCCCGATCCCAGCAGGGCCTTTCAGGCGCTGAGTGAGTTCAAGGGGCAGCCCGGCGTCGTCAGCGCCGCCGTCGTCGAGCGCAACGCCGACGGCAAGGTGCAGGTTGCGGACAACTACACGCCGAGGGTCGGCGTGGGAACGGTGGGCGTCGGCGCCGTCGGGGCGCTCATCGGCCTCATCGCCGGCCCGCTCGGAATGCTCCTCGGCTGGAGCTCGGGCACCATCGCCGGCGCCACCTTCGACACCGTCGAGGCCGCCGACGCCGACGACGGCCTGACCGAGCTGAGCAGGCGCATTCCCGCGGGCGGCAACGCGCTCCTCGTCGAGATGACCGAGACCAGCCACGCCATCGCCGACGACATCGCCAGGGACGGGTCGATCACCCGCATCCCGACTGTGGAGGTCGAGGCCGAGGTGAGGTCCGCCCAGGACGCCGCGCGCACGGCGGCGAAGGAGGCGCGTCGGGTGCGTCGGGAGACTCGCACGGCCGAGTTCAAGGCGAAGGTCGGCGGCGTCCTCCACCACGCGAAGAGCTCGTAGGAACGCCGATGAGCAGCGCGGTCGACGCCACCCAGCGTCCCACTCGCGGCGGCGGCGCCGTCGGAGTCGGCCGCGTCCTGCGCATCCTCGGTCCCGGGCTGGTCACCGGCGCCGCGGACGACGATCCCTCCGGCATCGCCACCTACACGCAGACCGGCGCCCAGTTCGGCTACGGACAGCTCTGGACCGCGCTGTGGATGCTGCCGATGGTGATCGGAGTCCAGGAGGCCTGCGGCCGGATCGGCATGGCCACCGGCCGCGGGCTGGCGGCGGTGATCAGGGAGCGGTACAGCCTTCGCATCCTGCGGGCGGTCGTGCTTCTCGTCGTCGCCGCGAGCGTCATCAACATCGGCGCCGACATCGGGGCGGTCGCCGCGGCGGCGGGGCTGGTGGTCCCCCTCCCGGCGCCGCTGCTCGCGGTGGTCTTCACCGGCGTCGTGCTCGCCGCCGAGGTCCGCCTCAGCTATCGCCGCTATTCGCGGATCCTCAAGTGGCTCACCCTGGCGCTGCTCGCCTATCCGCTCACCGCGCTCCTCGTCGCCGAGCCGTGGGGCACGATCGTCCGCGCGACCTTCGTGCCCCACATCGAGCTCTCCTCGTCATTCTTCTTCGTGATCACCGCGGTCATCGGCACGACCATCAGCCCGTACATGTTCTTCTGGCAGACGTCCCAGGAGGTCGAGGAGGATCGCGCCGCGTCCCCCGGCCGGTCGCTGCGCGACCTCCGCATCGACAACGGCGTCGGGATGTTCTTCTCGCAGGCGACCGCGTGGTTCGTCATCATCGTCGGCGCGACGGTCCTCCACCAGCACGGGGTGACCACGGTGAGCAGCGCGGGCGACGCCGCCCGTGCGCTGCAGCCGCTGGTCCGCGGCTTCCCCCACTCCGGCGACATCGCCCAGGGACTCTTCGCCCTGGGGATCGTGGCCCTGGGCATGCTCGCCGTCCCGGTCCTCGCCGGGGCGTCGGCCTACGCGGTGTCCGAGGCCAGGGGCTGGCGGGAGGGGCTCGACCTCCCCCGCAAGGAGGGGCGCGGATTCTACGGGGTCATCGGCGCGGCGATGCTGATCGGCCTCGGGCTGAATCTCTTCGGAGCCAACCCGATCGCCGCGCTGGTCTTCGCCGGCGCCGTCAACGGCATCGCGGCGGTTCCGCTCCTCTGGATCATCTCCCGGATCGCGGCCGACGGCCGGATCATGGGGGCGGACCGCAGCGGCCCGCTGTCACGATCCACCCTGGCGCTGACCTTCCTCGGGATGGCGGTGTCGGCGGCCGTGCTCGCCGGCTCCCTCCTCCACGCATGGTGACCCCCGCGATCCTCGTCGTCGCCGCCGCGGTGTTCGGGGTCAACGTGCTGCCCGCCTTCGGCCCGCCGACCTGGTCCGTCCTCGCGTACTTCCGAATCACCGAGGGGACGCCGATCTGGGCCCTGGTCGTCGTCGGCGCCCTGGCCGCCGCCGCGGGACGGTACGTTCTCGCAGTGGGCTTCCGCGAGTTCGGCTCGCACCTGCCCGCCCGGCGCCGCGAGAATCTCG
>JAXDLS010000435.1:0-3850 GCA_034666485.1 Chloroflexota bacterium | reverse complement strand
TGCGCACCAGCGGACGTGCGGGTGACGGAGCTGGCCGCTCAGCGCCTCGTAGGTGACGAGTTCCTCGTCGAGCGACGCGACGTCGCCCATCTCGAGATGCGCGATCTGACACCAGCCGTGCCCGTGGAGGGCGAGCTCGACGTCGCCGCCCCGCTCCGCGAGCTGCGCGATCTCGACACCGGTCGTCAGCCGCTCGGGGGCGCCCCCCGGTCCCCACATCGCGGACAGGCGGGCGTGCAGGCAGGCGGCGAGGACCAGCGGATCTCCGACCTGGCGGGCCAGGGCGACGGACTCGGCGCTGAGGGCGTCGCGACGGGCGAGCGAGGCGGGGGCGTCGTAGAGCCTGCCGGCGAGGCGGCCGAGCAGCTGGGCGCGCAGCGACGCGCTGGCGTCACCGAGGGTCGAGAGCGCCTCCTCGAGCAACCCGATGCCGGCGTGGTCCACCTCCTCCGCGCTCACGGGGTTGTCCGCCATCCCGATCGCGGCCCGTGCCAGGCACTCGGCGCCACAGCGCGACGCGCCCCGCCGCGCCAGCTCCACGACGTCGTGGTACGCGGCCCGGGCGGTGGTGTCACCGCTCTTCGACCGCGCCTCGGCGAGGGCCATCAGCACTGCGCAGCGTTGCATCTCGTCGATGTCCGGAGCGCGGTCGAGGAGGCGCAGGGCGAGCTCGTACTGTGCCGCGGCCACCTCGAATGCCTGCTTCTCGACGGCGGCGTCGCCGGCGCTGCGCGCATAGACGAACGCTCGTGCCAGGTCCACGGGCGACCCTGCTGCCCCGAGGTGGCGGGCGATCTCGGCGAGGTACGGCGTGGGTCCGTCGGCGCTGGTCACCAGCACCTCGGCGATGGAGCGATGGAGCCGGGCGCGGCGGCCGGGGGAGATGTCCTCGTACAGCGTCTCGCGCATCAGGGCGTGTGAGAACGACCACACATCCAGCGCTCCCGGGAGCGGGACGATGATCCGCTCGCGCTCCGCCACCTCCAGCTCGGCGAGGACCTCCGCCTCCTCGCGATCGGTGACCAGGCACAGGGTCTCGAGCGAGAAGTCCCGGCCGCTGGCTGCACCGATGGTCAGGGTCTCGAGGACCGGTCGGGGCAGGAGGTCGAGCCGGCGCATGATCGCGCCGCGCACCGACCGCGGGACGCTCAGCTCGGACGCTCCGCTCTCGGAGAGATGCCTGGCGATCTCGCGGACGTAGAGAGGGTTTCCCTCGCTGACCTCGGCGATGCGCTCGCTCAGCGGCGTGGAGATCCCGCCGACCGCGGCGACGAGCGTGGCCACCTCGGGCGCGTCGAGACCCGGCAGCATGACCTCGACCACCAGGTCGTCGCGGCGCAGATCGGAGAACGTCTCGACGTGGGCACCGCGAAGGTCGGTGCTGCACGTCGCCATGACGAGCAGCGGAAGCGGCGCCGGATAGCGCGCGATGTGGCGGAGGAGCCGCAGCGTCGACTTCTGCGCCCACTGGACGTCCTCCAGGATGAGGACCAGCGATCGTGCCTGGGCGAGGCGGGCGAGCAGCCGGGCGACCGCCTCGTAGAGCCGGTAGCGCTCCCCGTCGGGGGCGGGTCCCTGGGCGAGCAGGGTGGGCATGCGTTCGTGGAGGACGGGCAGCAGCCGTGCCAGCTCGGGACCGTCGCGGCCGAGACTGCCGCTCAGCTCCTCGATGGGTAGGGTCTCGACGACGTGGCTCAGTGCCTCGACGAATGGCTGGTACGGGAATGGCGTCTCCTCGTCGCAGCGGCCGGCGAGCACGGTCGCGCCGGCCTGGTGGGCGGTCAGCGCGAACTGGAGGGCGAGCGCGGACTTCCCGATGCCCCGCTCGCCCGTGATGGTCGCCACGATCGGGCGGCGACCGTCGCGGGCCGCGTCGAGCGCGCCCCGCACGGTGGCGAGCTCGCGCGAGCGGCCCACGAACACCGAGCCGGCGCGTGCCGCGACCACCGGCGGTGGCTCGAGGTGGCGCGAGGCACTCGCCTGCACGTCCGCGCGCAGCAGCTCGAGGTGGGCGATCTCGGTCTCCGGTGAGGGGGCGACGCCGAGCTCCTCGGCCAGCAGCTGGCGGCAGCGCTCGTACACCTGGAGCGCTCGCGCCCGGTCACCGGCTGCGCCCAGGGCGCGGATCAGCTGCTGATACCCGGTCTCCCACAGGGGCTCGAGCTCGACCGCCTCCTCGGCGAGGCCGACCGCGCGGCGGGCGTCCCCGGCCTTCACCATCGCGTGGACACCGGTGTCCAGGGCGCGCACCAGCAGGCGGCGGCGCCCGATGCGGATGTGCTCCACCCAGGTGCTCTCGTCTCCGGGCAGGAAGGGCCGGCGGGCCAGCTCGGCGGCGCGCAGCGCCTGGTCGGCGGCTCCGGCGAGCTCGCCGGCTCGCAGCGCGGCCTCGGCCGCAGCGGCGGCGGCAGCCGCCTCCTCGAGATCGACGCTGGTGTCGGCCGGCAGCCGGAGCTGGTAGCAGCCGTGGATGCTCGCCAGCACGACCGGGCCCTCGGACGCGATCCCGGCGAGCGCGGTGCGCAGCCGGCTGATGACGACCCTGAGGTTGCGCTCCCACGAGGGGGGTGTCATCCCCGGCCAGAGCCCGTTGGCCAGCTCGTCGCGGGGAACGGGGCGTTGCCGGTTGACGACCAGGTAGGCGAAGGCCAGGCGGACCTGCCGGCCGGGCAGGCTGCGGCCCTCCAGCACGGTCTCGCCGGCCTCGACGCAGACCCGTCCGCTCAACTCGATCTGTATGCCGGCGCTGGTCACGTCCGGTGCACTCGCGGCTCGACCGTGACTGCGATCACTGCAGCACCTGGCGGGGAGAACCGCCAGGATTGCGCCGCCGACGCCCACCGCCAGATGAACGCTGCGTACGTGTCCAACCTTGATCAAGCCCTCGACGACGCGCCACGCCCATGCTGGGGAGGTCGCTCACAGAGCGGACCTTCCACACAGATAGACCCGCCCGGACGGCGCGCGTTGCACGTTTCGCGGGATTACAGGAACATTTCCGGCCCATTTCCACCAGACGCCATGGTGACACGGTCGCGCCCCCCCATGCCGGCCGCGCGGTGCGCGCGAGCTCCGACCGCCGATCGGGGGGCGTTGGCAACCATAAAGATTGTGGCAATCATGCAGAAACGGGGCCGCGGTACCCTGCCGATCCGAGAAGGCCGATTGCCGACAGGTGGTCGTGATGAGCGTGGGACGCGGTGGTCAGTGGAACGAGGTGGCCGCGCCCCTCCAGCCGGCAGGGACCTGGCACGCCTCGGCGACCATGCACGACGCACGCGAGGGCCACACCGCCACCCTGCTTCCCGACGGCCGCGTGCTGGTGGCCGGTGGCGACCTGCACGGTTCGGGCTTTCTCGCATCGTGTGAGCTCTACGACCCTCGCGACCGGAGCTGGCACCGGGCGGCGCCACTGGGCACCCCACGCGCGGCGCACACGGCGACGCTTCTCGAGGACGGCGGTGTGCTGGTCGCCGGGGGCGTCAACGCCTGGGGCACCGTGGACTCCGCGGAGACGTACGACGCCGCCGCCGACGCGTGGTCCGAGCGGGCCACCCTCTGCACCGGGCGTTCGGGCCACACTGCCGTGCTGGTCGCCGGCGGCGTGGTGCTCTGCACCGGGGGCATGGACCTCGCCCGCATGCCGCCGGCCCACCTGTCGTCGGTGGAGCTCTACGACCCGATCCTCGACCTCTGGGACGAGGGAGCGAGCATGCGGTGGCCGCGCGCCGGGCATTCCGCGACCGTCCTCGACGACACCTCCGTGCTGGTGGTGGGCGGCAACGGCCCTCAGGGACCGTCCGGAGCGGCGGAGGTCTACCGGGTGCGCACCGACACCTGGGAGGCGATC
>JAXDLS010000434.1:0-7073 GCA_034666485.1 Chloroflexota bacterium | reverse complement strand
CCGCCGCCGCTAGCCCGCCGCTCAGCTCCCGCCCGGGCCCGACGCCCGGCGGGGCTGATCGAGCAGGAGGCTCTCGCCCTCCTCCCGCTCGTGGCGCACCCGGCGCCGGTGCCACCACCAGGCGCCGGCGCCGAGGACCACGACCACGCCCAGGCCGATGTAGCCCGAGCGGGTCACCAGGGTGACGGCGCGATCGCCGACGAGCAGCACCGCGGCCACCACCGCGCCCACCCAGAGGGCGCCGCCGAGCAGGTTGGCGGCAAAGAAGCGCGGCCAGGGCATGCCGTTCATGCCCGCGAGCGGCCCGGCGAAGATCCGCAGCAGGGCGACGAACCGGCCGAGGAAGACGGCGAGGACCCCCCAGCGCTGGAAGAAGCCCTGGGCGACGGCCATCCGCCGCTCGTCGTAGAGCCGCCGCACCCCGGGCACGCCGGCGAGCCTGTGCCCCCAGCGCCGCCCCACCCAGTAGCCGATGTTGTCGCCGGTCACCGCCCCGACGCAGGCGCAGGCCGCCACCAGCGCGGGGTCGAGGTTGCCCCGCGCCGCCAGCAGGGCGCCGGCGATGAGCACGGTCTCGCCGGGGACCGGCACCCCCATCGACTCGATGCCGACGCCGAGGAGGACGATCAGGTAGGCGAGGGCGCCGACGTGGTCGACGAGGGAGTTGAGGGCCTGGTCCACCGCGCTGGCGCCGTCCCGGCCCGGCTCTGCTAGAGGCCCTGCGCCATGCGCTGGAGGCGTGCGATCCGCTCCTCGAGCGGCGGATGGGTCGAGAAGAGCCGGGAGAAGGAGGGCCGCCGGTTGCCGAAGGGGTTGACGATGAAGAGCGGCGCCACCGCCGGAGCCACCTGCATGGGGATGCGGCGGGTCGCCGACTCCAGCTTCTGGAGGGCGTTGGCCAGCGCCAGCGGGTCGTGGCAGAGCTGGGCCCCGCAGGTGTCGGCCTGGAACTCGCGGGTGCGGCTGATGCCCAGCTGGATGATGGTCGCGGCGATCGGGGCCACGATGATCAGCAGCAGCACCGTGATCCAGGACTCGCCCCCCTCGCCGTCGCGGTTGCCGCCGAAGCCGCCGAAGATGAGCGCGAACTGCCCCATCTGGGCGATGAACGAGATCCCCATGGCGATGGTCGCAGCCAGCGAGGCGGTGAGGATGTCGCGGTTGCGGACGTGGCAGAGCTCGTGGCCGAGCACGCCGCGGAGCTCACGCTCGGTGACCAGGTTGAGGATGCCCTGGGTGCAGCACACCGCCGCGTGCCGGGGATTGCGGCCGGTCGCGAACGCGTTGGGCGAGGGGTCGTCGCAGATGTACACCCGCGGCTTGGGCATCCGCGCCTGGGCGCAGAGCTCGTCGACGATGCGGTGCAGCGCCGGGAACTGCTGCGGGGTGACCTCCTGGCCACGCACCGCGGCGATGGCCAGCTTGTCGCTGTTCCAGTAGGCGATGCCGTTCATCGCCAGGGCGAAGATGGCGGCGAAGACGAGGCCGGTGCGGCCGGCGATGGCGGTGCCGGCGAGCAGGAAGAGCCCGTCGAGGAGGGCGAGGAGGAAGGCGGTCTTGACGTTCTGCCACATGGTTCGAGATGGGCTCCTGAGCGGGGTACCCGGACGATGAGAGGATCCGGGCGTGAGACTACCCCGCTGGGGCGGAGATTACGCCTCGGGGATGACCTCCAGATAAACCGACCGGCGAGGGTCAGGCGGTGAGGGCGCCGAGATGCTCGCCGGCCGCCTCGAGCGCCGCCGCCGGGTCGGTGCCCAGGGTGCTCGCCGCCGCCCGCAGGGTCTGCTCCACCTCGGCGGCGCCGACGTTGCCGAGGTGCCCGACGCGGATGCCGCGGCCGGCGAAGGCACCCAGGCAGCCCGCCACCAGCACCCCACGGGCGGCCATGCCGGCGCGCAGATCGGCCTCGGCGACCCCCTCGGGGACCGCCAGCACGCTGAGGGTCGGCGCCAGCGCCGCGGCCTCGGTGAGCGGGGTCAGCCCCAGCCCCGCCATCCCCGCGCGCAGCCCCGCGGCCACCCGCCGGTGTCGCTCGAAGCGCGGGCCCGGCCCCTCGGCCTCGATGGCGTCGAGCGAGACCCCGAGGGCGCGGATGAGGCTGGTGGCATGGGTGGAGAAGTAGCGGGTGGGCTCCTCCATCACCGGCTCCCAGCGGCGCAGGTCGGCGTAGTAGGCGGCGATCGAGCCGAGCTCGGCGCGGCGCTCGCGGGCGCGCTCGGAGACGGCGGCGACGGTGAGCCCGGGGGGCAGCCCGAGGCCCTTCTGCGCGCAGGTGATGACCACGTCGACGCCCCAGGCGTCCATCGACTCCTCCACCGCCCCGGTGGCGCAGACGCCGTCGAGCACCACCAGCGCGCCGCACTCGCGGGCGGCGGCGACCAGCCCGGCGACGTCGGCGAGCACCCCGGTGCTGGTGTCGACGTGGGTGACGGTGACCAGGGCGGGTGCGGGGCCGGCGGCGCAGGCGCGGCGCACCTCCTCCGGGTCGAGCCGCCTCCCCCACTCCGAGCGCAGCGGCACCACGTCGTTGCCCAGCGCGGTGGCGATCTCGGCGAAGCGGTCGCCGAAGAAGCCCTCGCTGCAGACCACCACCCGGTCGCCGGGGCGGGCGTGGTTGACCAGCGCGACCTCCATGGCCAGCGTGCCCGAGCCGGCGAAGACGTGGACCAGCGCGGCCTCCGAGCCCACCAGCCCGCGGATCCCCCGCTGCGCCCGCCGCACCGACGCGGCGGTCTCCGCGGAGGTGTGGCTGCGCACCGGCTCGGCCAGCGCCTCGAGGACGTCCGTCCGCACCGGGACGGGCCCGGGGATCATCAGCAGGGGCTCGGTCATCCCGTCTCCTTCGATCCGCCCTCCTCCCGGCCGGAGGCGAGGATGCTCATCGTAGCCAGCCGCCACGACCGGGCGGTGGCTACGCTGTGCTCCAGTGGCGGACGGAGGGGTCAGGGAGGAGCGGCGGTGCCCCACACCGAGGCGAGCGGCGCGAGCATCCACTGGGAGGAGCAGGGCGCCGGCGAGCCGCTCCTGCTGGTGATGGGCTACGGCCTCAGCGGCGACGCCTGGGTGCCGATGCTGCCCCGGCTCGGCGGCTTCCGGGTGATCCGCTTCGACAACCGCGGCACCGGCGGCTCCGGGCCCTGCGGCGACGGCTTCACGGTGGAGACCATGGCCGGCGACGCCGCCGCCGTGCTCGACGCCGCGGGGGTCGAGCGGGCCCACGTCCACGGGATCTCGATGGGCGGCATGATCGCGCTCAGCCTCGCCCTCGACCACCCCGATCGGGTGGCCTCGCTGCTGCTCGGCTGCACCACCGCCGCGCCGCTGCGCCTCGCCCAGGGCGGCCAGGCGGTCGAACTCGCCCAGGCCACCGTGCTGATGAGCTCCGACCCCGAGGCCGCCCTCGACCGCCTGCTGCCGCTGCTCTTCAGCGACGCCTTCCTCGCCGAGAACCCGTCGGTGCGCGAGCTCGCCCCGGTGCTCACCGTCTCGGGTTCGCGTCCCGACGAGGCCCTGGCGACGATGCGGGCGATGGGCGACCTCGGCACCGGCCGGGCCTTCGACGTCTCCGGCCGCCTCGGCGAGATCGGCGTCCCCACCCTGGTCCAGCACGGCACCGCCGACCGCCTCATCCCCGTGGAGGAGGGCCGCGTCCTGGCCGCGGGCGTCCCCGGCGCCGAGTACCAGGAGCTCGAGGGCGCCGGCCACGCCTATGGCATGGAGCGACCCGTGGAGGCCTTCGGACGCCTGCTCGGCTTCCTCGCCGCGCACCCCCTGGGAGACGGCTGAGGGGCGGGGGAGCCAGGCACTCCCCCGCCCCTCGATCCCATCCGTCCGGCGCTGGTGTGCCGGCGGTTCAACGAGAAGAGGGGCGAGGCACGTTGCCCCGCCCCCCTTGCCAGGGGAATCCCCCTCTCTCGGGGCCCCTCTTCAGCGCCTAGAGGCAGCCGACCACGGGAAGACAGACGTTCGCCGAGACGGGAAGCGACTTGGTGACGTTGCCGGTGAGGCCGGAGACCGACGGGATCGACACGGGAAGCGACGAGGTGAGCGAGCCCAGCAGGCCGTTGACGGTGCCGGTCACGCCGTTGAGGGTGCCGGTGACCGTGCTGGTCAGGCCGCCCACCGCGGGAACCATGGGAAGCGCCGGCAGGCTCAGCTGCGGCACCGCGGGGACGTTGAGGTTGATCGAGGCCTTGGGGCCGCCCGTGGTGGTCTGCGCCGAGGCCAGGCCGCCGGTGAGGCCGCCCAGGGTCGAGGTCACGGTGTGGACCACGCCCGGGAGGGTGCCGGTGGGATCGAGGCCGGCGACGGTGCCGAGCACCCCGGTGGCGGCGCCGGTCGGGTTGCTGACGAGCCCGGTCACGGTGCTCAGCGGGTTGCCGCCGGCGCCGGAGAGCAGGCCGCCGAGCAGGCCGGTGGGATCGACACCGGCGACGGTGCCGAGCAGGCCGCTGGCGATCCCGAGCGGATTGCCACCCCCGGCGAGGCCGGAGAGGACGCCGGTCGGGCTGCCGGTGACGGTGGAGAGGATGCTGGTCGGAGAGCCGAGGATGCCGGTCACGCTGCCCAGCGGGCCGCCGGTGATCAGGCTCATCAGGCTCATCGGATCGCTGATGGCGCCGGTCACCGTGCCCATCACGCTCGAGAGGGCGGTGTTGCCGAGCAGGCTCTGGAGCACCGCGGCCCCGGGGACGGTGCCGAGCAGCGCGTTGGGATCGGGAAGCATCGACAGCACCGCGCCGGGATCGCCGATACCACCGGTCAGGCCCTGCACCGGCGCCAGGATCGAGCTGATGCTGACGAGGTTCAGGATGCCCATCGGGTTGCTGACCATGCCGGTCACGAAGCCGGTCGGATCGCTGAGCAGGCTGCTGGTGTCGGGAAGTCCGGGCAGGGTCACCGGCAGTGGCGGGATCGGCAGGCCGAGCGACTGCGCCAGCTGCTGCGCCGAGGCGAAGAGCGAGGCGGCGTCGACCGTGGGCAGGCCGACCGCGGGCAGCCCGGCCACGTCGAGCTGCATCGACACCGGGCCCGAGGCCGAGGCCGACATCGCCGTCTCGGCGAATGCGTGTGTGCCGCCGATGGCGAATGCCGCGGTGGCGCCGGCAACCGCCGCCGACCCGACCACGAGGCTGATGCGTCTCTTCATTGATGTGTTCTCCACGGTGGGCTGCACCCCACGCTGTTGTCCGGAGAGAGGCTCCGACCGAACAGGGAGACGACGGCAGGCGGGATTCCCTTGCGGTGTTCGGCGCGTTCGTGACACGCGGTCACCGAGATCGCGGTTTCGTCACGGACGCCACCGCCCGTGTCCGCGCCGTCACCCGGGCGGCGGCCCCCAGCGCCAGGGCTCGCCGCCATGGCGCGCCACCCGGCCGCCGGCCAGGAGCATCATCAGGTGGGCCAGGGTCTCCCCGTTGGCGGCACGGCGCATGAAGGGGAGGATGTCCGACCACGCTCGGGACCATGGCAGGGCCACGGTGAGGTCCCAGCAGGTGATCCCCGGGGTGGCGGCCACCATCGCCTCGATGGCGCTCAACCGCTCGGCGTGGTGGAGGAGCAGGTCGTCGACACGCGAGGCGAGGTTGCGGAAGCGGTACTCGTGGGCGGGCAGCACCTCGTCGACGTCCAGGCCGCGCACCTTCTGCAGCGCATCCAGGAACTCGGCGAGCGGGTTGGGCCGCTGCTGGGCGTGCACCGAGATGTTGGGGCTGATCCGCGGCAGCACGTGGTCCCCGGCGAGCAGCAGCCGGTTGGGGGCGTCGTAGAAACAGAGGTGCCCCGGCGAGTGCCCGGGGGTCCACACCGCGCGCAGCTCGCGCCCGCCCAGCTGCACGAGGTCGCCGTCGTCGAGGAGGCGATCGGGCTGGGTCACCGCCACGAACTGCCGGATCGACATCGAGGCGGAGCCCAGCTCGTCGAGCTCGAGCTGAGGCACCCCGCAGGCGCGCAGCAGCGAGGCCATGCGGTCGAGCAGCGCGTCGACCTCCTCGTAGCGCTCCGGCAGCACCGCGGCGTCGGCGGGATGCAGCGCCACCCAGGCGCCGGAGGCCTCGCGGATGCGCGCGGCGAGCCCGTAGTGGTCAGGGTGGATGTGGGTGACCAGCACCGCCGTGACCTGCTCGACGGTGGTGCCGACCGTCGCGAGCCCGGCGCCGAGCGCGGTCCACGCCTCCTCGGTGTTCCAGCCGGCGTCGACCAGGGCGACCCCGCCGTCGCACTCCAGCGCGTAGACGAGCACGTAGCGCAGCGGGTTCCGCGGCAGTGGCACCGGGATCGACCAGAGGCCGGGACGCACCTCCTCGACCGGCGGCATCACCCGGTCCCGCCATGCCTGCAGCTGCGCGGTGCCGGTGACCTCGATCACACGGGGAAGACGCCGTGGTGGCGGGGCACCTCGGTGCGCCGGCGCGACGCGTAGGCGGCGAGGCGGGCGACCAGCTCGTCGCGCAGCCGCGGCGCCGGCACCACCGCGTCGACCACGAGCTCGCCGGCGAGCTTGAGGATGTCGATGTCGTCGCGGTACTCGTCCTGCAGCCGCTGCACGTAGGCGGCACGCTCCTCCTCGGGGAGCTCCTGGATCCTGTTGTAGTAGACGGCGTTCACCGCCGCCTCCGGGCCCATCACCGCGATCTGCGCGGAGGGCAGGGCGATGGTGCAGTCGGGCTCGAAGGCGGGGCCGCACATCGCGTAGAGCCCGGCCCCGTACGACTTGCGGAGCACCACGCACAGCTTGGGCACGCTGGCGACGGAGAGCGCGGCGATCATCTTGGCGCCATGGCGGATGATGCCCTGCCGCTCGACGGCCGAGCCGATCATGAACCCGGGCACGTCCGCGAGCCAGACCAGCGGGATGTTGAAGGCGTCGCAGAGAGTGACGAAGCGCGCCCCCTTGTCGGCGGAGTCGACGAAGAGCACGCCGCCCTTGAAGCGCGGCTGCGAGGCGACCACGCCGACGGCCCGGCCGTCGATGCGCGCGAAGCCGGTGATCAGCTCGCGGGCGAAGAGCCGCTTGATCTCCAGGAAGGAGCCCTCGTCGACCAGGGCGCGGACCACCTCCATGGCGTCGT
>JAXDLS010000433.1:0-3455 GCA_034666485.1 Chloroflexota bacterium | reverse complement strand
AGCAGGCCGCCGCTGGCCACCAGCCGCCGCCACGCCCATCCCACCTCCTCGGGCATCCGGACGCCGCCGCGCACCCGGCGGGCGAGCACCGCGTCGAGGACGGCGAAGCGGTCGGCCCAGGTCGGCGCGCAGGCGAGGCGGTCGACGAGAGAGGCGCTCCCGGGCCCGAGGAGGTCGGCGAGGTCGACCACGTCCCACGCGATCGCCCCCGCCGGCAGCCCCAGCAGCGCCCGGGCACCCGCCGGGGTGAGCTCGAGGTGGATGCCCCGGTCGCGCCCGTCCATGGCGATGGTCACCGGCGCGGCGTGGAGGCCGCCGGCCAGCGCGGCGTAGCGACCGCCCGCCGGCCGGGCCGGGTCGGGCATGGCGGCGACGTGGATGGGCGCGGCCAGGCTGATGATCAGGGTGACGTGCCGGGAGGGCAGGCCCCGGTGCAGCCGCGGGGCGAACCCCTCCATCCGGTATCCGATGTAGCGGCCCACCAGCGGCCGCAGCCCGGGGGCGGGCAGCCCGACGACGCTCTCGACGGTGCTCTCGCCCATGAGGGGAGATGCTACGACCTGTCCGCGCCCTGCTCGTCGCGGATGCGGCCCTCGCCGACCTGCAGCAGGCGGAGCATGGTGACCAGGCCGACGCCGCCGACGACGTTCCCCAGCGCGAACCAGGCGGCGGTGAGCGCCCAGGTGCCGTAGCCGAAGGTGGCGCCGGCGTGCAGTCCGGCGAACATCTCGAGGGTGGCCACGATCACGTGGTCGAGGGGCGCCGCGGCGAGCACGAAGGCGATCGCCGCCGCGGCCACCAGCTTGGGCATCTCCGACTCCGCCCCCTGCTGCATCCAGGTCATCAGGGTGATGATCGCCCCGCCGAGCAGGGCGCTGGCGAAGGACCGGCCGGAGATGCCGGGATCGGTGAAGTGGGCGGCGGACTCGCGGGCGACGTGCTCCAGGCCGGGGAAGGCGATGATCACCAGCCAGGTCATCACCCACCCGGCCAGGAGGTTCGTCACCGCGGTCCCGGCCCACAGCCGCAGGACCGAGGCCGGCGGTTGACGGCCGGCGACCACCGCGGCGATGGGGAGGAGGAAGTTCTCGGTGAAGAGCTCGCTGCGGGCGAGGGTCAGGGCGACGAAGCCGATGCCGAAGGCGAGCGCGGCGAGCAGCCGGTTGCCCGTGGCGGCCTCCACGATGAAGAGGGCGAAGACCCCGAAGGTGACGTCGATCCCGCCCACCGTCCCGGTGGCGAGCAGCTCGGGCAGGCTGCGCTCCAACCGGTGGCTGCCCTCGTCCACCGAGCGCGAGAAGGCGCTCGCCAGCTCGCGGTCGGCCTCGCCGGCGGCTGGCGCATCATTGCTTGCGGCCGCCGCGTCCTTCGCCACGGTCACGCCTTCTTGAAGCCGATGTCCTCGTACGAGGCGCTGGCGAAGCCGAAGGCGCCGAAGTTCCCGAGTGTCGACTTGGCGGCGATGATCTCCGGCCGCTGGTAGGAGGTCAGTGAGTGCACCTCCTGCCAGATCAGGGTGTCGATCTGGTTGCCCAGCGCCAGCGCCCTGGTGGTGTCGAACTCGCTGGTGGCCTGGTCGAAGAGCTGATCGATCTGGTCGGAGCCGGTGCGTGCGTAGTTCTGCTGGACGTCGAGCTGGCCGCCGGGACCCGGCTTGGGCTTGGCGTAGATCGACTTGCTCGAGCTGATCGGGAAGACCGTGCCCAGCCAGGAGAAGACGGTGAGGTCGTAGTCACCGGGGGTGATGTACTTGTCGAAGAAGTCGGCGCTGGGCACCGTCTGGATGTCCAGCGTCACCCCCACCGCGCTGAGCATCGACTGCATCAATTCCGACTCCTGCTTGCTGACGGCCACCTGCGACGGGATCACCATGCGCAGGGTCAGCGGCCTGCCCGCCCTGGTCCGCTGGGTGCCGCTCAGCCTCCAGCCGGCGGCGTCGAACAGCGCCGCCGCCCTGGTGGGATTGTAGGTGCCGACCTCGCCGGAGTTGTCCTGGTAGCCCTTCTGATTGGCCATGAAGATGTGGTTGCCGAGCGGCACCGCCGTCACCCCCAGCGGGCCGAGCAGCGCCCTGGCGATGGTGGAGCGGTTGATCGACATCGCCACCGCCCTGCGCACGTTCACGTCGCTGAGGATCGGGCTGGTGCCGTTGATGGTGAGGTGGCGGAAGTTGGGGCCGCCGGCCCGGTGGACGAGGATCCCCTTCGTGGTGCTGGCGCGCTTCAGCTTGTCGACGTTCGGCCCGACGTCCATGAAGTCGATCTCGCCGTTGGCCAGCGAGTCGATCTCGGCGTCGCTGTCGATGACCCGGTAGATGATGTGGTCGAGCTTGGCCGGCCTCCCCCACCACCTCTCGTTCCGCGACAGGGTGATCGTCTTGGCGGTCTGGTCGATGCTCTCGACCTTGAAGGGTCCGGCGGTGGTCAGCGGGCGCGCCTTCCAGCCGTCGTTGAAGACGCTCGGGCTGGAGTTGGTCGAGGCGGGATAGAGGAAGCTGAAGAGCCCCCGCCAGTCGACGTAGGGCTTGGCGAAGGTGACCACCACCTCGCGGTCGTCCTTCCCCTTCACCACGCTCTCGATCTTGTCGTAGCCCTGGGTCGAGGCCACCTTGTAGGCGGCGTCGGTGCCGCGCAGCGCCTGCCACTGGGCCGCGAAGTCGGCCACGGTGATGGGCGTGCCGTCGTACCAGGCCGCCCTGGGGTTGATGTGGTACGTGACCACCTCCTTGGGCGCCCTGGCGGTGAGGTCGGCGGACTCGAGGTAGTTGGGGTTCACCGACGGCTGCGCGGCGGCGTCGAAGGTGAACAGCGAGGGCATCAGCGCGCCCATGACGTCGGCGTTGTCGCTCAGGGTGCCGTCCAGCTCGTTGCCGTTGAAGTTGGGGGGCAACCCGCCCAGCGGCCAGCGGATGGCGCCGCCGTCGATGAGCTGGCTGCGGTCGGTCCTGTTGACGTCGACGGCGGTCGCCAGCGGCGCGGACGACCCGGACGTCCCCTGCGGCGCACCCGACCCGCCCGAGCCCCCACAGCCCGAGGCCGCCAGGCCCAGTGCCGTCAGAAGGCAGACGCTCCACGTCCGTCGTGCGGGTGCCACGGCTCCCTCCCTGCTGGTGCCACATGCCGGTTGCTGGCGAGAGTGTATGCCCCGGCGGCGGCCCCGTTCCCTGCGCGCCCTCACAGAGCCGCGGGCACCCCCGGGTAGTGGCAGGCGACGGCGTGGTCGGCTCCCTGGGGCAGCGGCCCCGGCTCCTCCTTGCGGCAGCGCTCCCCCAGCCCCTCGGGGAGGGTCGCGTAGCGCGGGCAGCGGGCGCGGAAGCGGCAGCCCGAGGGGATGTCGAAGGAGCTGGGCAGGTCACCCTCGAGCAGGATCCGCCGCCGGGCCCGCTCGCGGCGCGGGTCGGGAAGCGGGATCGCCGAGAGCAGCGCCTCGGTGTAGGGGTGGGCGGGGGTGTCGAA
>JAXDLS010000432.1:0-3008 GCA_034666485.1 Chloroflexota bacterium | reverse complement strand
TGGCGCGGGCGGACAACGGCGCCAACATCGGGATCCCCCTGGCCCTGGGCCGGTGGGCGGTGATGGCGGCGATCAGCTTCTTCGGCTTCTACTGGCTCGACGCCCTCTGGATGCTCTGGGACCCGCTCAAGCAGACGCTCCACGACAAGGCGGTCAACACCTACGTGGTGCGCACCCAGTAGATCCACCTTCCCCGGTACGCAGGTGGAAGCAGATCGGGTGAGTAACAGCGACGAATCGCACCGTTAGCTTCCACGGACGCTGACCAGGCAGGGTCGGGTGTGCTCGCGCCGTCGTCGTCCCACGGAGGCGAGGCGGTCGGCGGGCCACCACCGCGAGTTGACGGCTGGTGGAGGTCGGAAGGCCGGCGGGAAGCACCGCACGTGCTCCCGCGCTCAAACCCGGCGATCAGTCCAGTCCAAATTGCTTATTTCGACCCGGGTCCTCAGGAGGATCATCTTGGTGTATGTCCTGGTGCAGCCAGGTCGCATACCATGCCAGTTTGTCGTCCGCGGCGTCGAGCTCCTTCCGGTATGGGTCCTTGGGGTCAGTGCTGGCGTTCGACTGGAGCGTGTTCAACGCGTCCTGCACCTGGTCGTCCAATGCATCGCGCGCCTCGACGTACTTTGCACGCATTTGCGCATACCTTTGGCCTCCTGGGTCCTCCTCTTTGAGGGCGTCCACTGCTTCCAGCAGTTCATTGAGCTCATCCCACTTCTTTTCGATGTCCCTTATGTTTTTTTTCGTCTTGGCGGCAAGCTCCTTCTGAGTGACCTCGGTCTCGGGTGTGTCCGTCGGTGGCAGGGTCGGCGTGGGCTCTGACGCGGGCCCCATGCCCGGCGACCCGCCAACCCACCGCTGGACGCGGAACTCCCGTCCGACGCCGCCGTCGTCGATCCATACGTCGACCGCGACGGCACCCCAGTCGAGTGACAATCCATAGACGTACCCTTGGTCAGCGAACCACTTGGGTGTGTACCGCTTGTAGAGAAAGTCCGGTTCCCACTCGCCGCCCACGCGTAGTTCGCACTTCGGGTGTCGCTTGTGCCAGTGCGCGTATTCCCTCTCGGAGAACCGGGGTTTCCCGGGAGAGACGCTCTTGGGCGGGGGGACGGGCGCTCGTTGGGCCAGGATGGATGCGCCCCCAACGGGCGAGCGGGATTTGGCGACGATCTCGGCAACGGCCGAGTTGCCTGCCAGACGCTGGAGCGCCAACAGGTGGTAGGCGGCCAAATGGCCTGGCCCCGACGGAACGGACGGCCTGATGACGGGTCGCAGCCCGCCTGCCGACACCACCCCCTCTCGCCCCGCGTCCACGGCCCTGCGGCGGCCTTGCTCCACGGCGGCTTCCCGCCGATCCGAGTGTTCGTGTGCCGAACCCACCTTACTTCTCCTGCTGGCGCATCGAAGCCGCCGCGCTTCGTCATCCTGGCGAATGCAGTGTCACCTGCCCTGCGTTGGAGGGCGTGAAGAGCCGTGTACTCTGCCTGTCAGTGAATCCTAGGCCGAGCGCCGTCTAGACAGCGCCTGCTGGCGTGGCTCCGCACGCACAACCTCGGACGTCCGAGGTGGCAAGGATCGCCCGGGTCAACCTGCCGTGCTGCGGGGCCGCAAGGAACGAAACTCATCACCGGCCGATGATCGCAGACCTTTCCCACCTGTGCAAGGTCTGTTTACCAGTGGGCGGTGAGGTCGTGGTCACTCGCCAATGCAGTCCCTGCTGATGATGACGTGGGCGATGCGCCATCGGCGGGTGCCGATTCTCCAAATCCTCCATTCGAGAAAATCGTCCTTTCGAGCGACGCTACAGCCGCGCCCGGCGCTTGAGCTCCAGGTAGCGGTTCACCAGCCGCGGGCTGAGGGTGCGGGCGTCGGCGTCGAGCGTGTCCACGCCGCTGCGCCGGAGGATGTGCAGCGAGGCCTCGCGGTCGGCGAGGATGCCGCCGGCGACGGCCCGCACGTAGGCGTCCTCCGCCTGCCGGGGGCGCAGCCGGGCGGCATCGTCGAGGGAGGGGTCGCGGACGGTGATCACCAGCGGCAGGTGATGGCGGCGCAGCCGGGCGCACTGGCGCAGCAGCGCCGCCCCCTGGTCGGGGTCGAGGACGTCGGTGAAGATCGCCAGCAGGGCGCGCCGCCGCTGCCAGCGGCTGAGGTAGCCGAGGGCCTCGTCGTAGTCGGCCTCGATGAGCCCGGCCCGCAGCGGCTGCATCGCGTCGAGCACGGCGCGGAGCTGGCCGCGCCCGGCACGGGGGGCCAGCGCCACCGTCACCCGGTCGTCGAAGGCGAGCAGGCCGGCGCGGTCGCCGGTGCGCAGGGCCACGTGCACCAGCAGCAGGGCGGCGTTGATGGCCAGGTCGAGCTTGGTGAGCTCGCCCGCGCCCACCCCCATCAGCCGGCCGTGGTCGAGGCAGACGATCACCGGCTGAGCGCGCTCGGGGATCAGCTCGGTGGCCATCAGCCGCCCGCTGCGCGCCGTCGCCCGCCAGTTGATGGTGCGCAGCGGGTCGTCGGGCACGGCGTCGCGCACGCGCTCGAACTCGGTGCCCTCGCCGGGCCGGCGCAGGCTGCGCACCCCCATCTCGGCGAGCTGGCCACGCCGCGCCAGCGCCTCGTAGCTGTGCACCGCGCTGAGGTCGGGGTCGACCCGCACCGGCGCCGGGTCGCCCAGCGCCGACTGCCGCCAGCCCAGCCCCCAGGGGCCCTCGACGCGCACCACGGTCCGGCCGAAGTCGCGCCGGCCGCGCACCGGCGGGGTGAGCGCGTATGCCGCGTCGCCGGGGATCCAGAGGCGGCTCACCTCCACCGAGGCGCGCATGTCGGGGGGATGCTCGTCGCGCACCACGGCGCGGAAACGGCCGCCGCCGTCGACCTCGATGCGCAGCCGCACCGGGTTGGGACGCCCCACCGAGAACGGCTCGTCGAGCTCGCGCACCGCGCGCAGCCGGGCCCGGGACGGCGCCCGCCGCCCGTCCACGGCGATCGCGGCGGCGGCGGCGGCGAGCAGCGCC
>JAXDLS010000431.1:0-2504 GCA_034666485.1 Chloroflexota bacterium | reverse complement strand
AGCCGACGCCTGGGGAGCCTTCGACGCTCTCGTCGAATCGGAGGCGCAGAGGGCTGTCGTCATGCTGGTGATCGAGCTCGAGCGGCGCATCGGCCCACTGGTCCGCGCGGTGATGCAGCTGAGGGGCGATCCGCGACCGTGCCGGGCCGAATGCCGCCAGTCCGGCACCCGCCCGCTCCCCAGACCCTTCTCGCGAGGGGAGCGGGCTCGTCCTGGGCCGCACCGACATGCGCAGGTCGGTGGGCGTGCCTCCGCCTCGGGTGAGCTACCCTGGCCGCTTGCCGCGCCTCACCAGGACACCGTGGTTCGGCCCCCGGAGGCTGGGCTGGGGGTGGTCGCCGGCCTCCTGGCAGGGCTGGGCGGTGACGGCGGGGTTCGTCGTCGTCGTGGTCGTCGCCATGCGCACCACTCACCGGTCGGCGGCCGGCATCGCCGCCACCGCTGCAGCGTTGGCCGCCTACCTCCTGATCTGCCTCCTCACCGGCGATCCTCCAGGCTCCCGCCTCACCCGGCGCTAGCCCGGTCCGACGGAGCCATCGAGCTCTGCGATGCCCCTACAGCCCGAGGCCAGCCAGCGGGCTGGCCGCGAAGGGCTCCGTCCCCAGCGCCAGCTGCACGCCCGTGAAGCCCGAGTGCGTGTGCAGGTAGGTGAGCTCGTGGGCGAGGTCGCCGACGCCGTTGCTGGCCGGCAGCGGGGCCAGCTCGAGGGTGCTGAGCACACCGAGGGCACGACCCTGGGCGTCGAGGTATGCGCTCCCGGAGTCGCCGGGGATGCCGGGCGAGAGGGTCATCACGGCGTGGCTCCAGCCGTCGCCGCTGTCGCCCAGGCTGACGCCCTGCTTGGGGCTGAGCAGCGACACCCCCATGGCCAGCTTGGAGTGCCCGTAGGCGTACACCTGCTCGCCGGCGGTGGTGCCGGTGGTGTCCAGGCCGACGGGGCCGCCCCAGATGGGGATCGAGGGATTGACCGACCGCACGTCGGCGGGGTCGAGCTGGACCAGGGCGAGGTCGTTGTACTGGCAGACGCTCGGATCGGTCTCCTTGAGCGCCTGCATGGTCAGCCAGGAGCTGTACACGATGGTGCCGGGGTGGGACGCGCCGGGGATGGTGACCGGGGTGCCGAGCGGCAGCGACGGCGAGGTGCAGCCGTCGGACTGGGTGTTCCCGCCGGTGCCCGAGCAGTGCGCCGCCTGGCCGACGAACACCCGGGTGGCGTCGGTGAAGATGAAGTTGGCGGTGCACTGGGCGCCCTTGGTGAGCAGCTGTACACCGGGATGGATGGTGGCGCTGGACGCGGGCGCCCACGTCTGCGTCGCCGAGACCGACGACGGCCCGCCGAGCATGACCGCCGCAGCGACCGAGAGCACCACGAGTGACAGTCTGCGCATCGAAAATCTCCCTCCCGACTGGATGGCTGCGCGAGGCATCGTAGCTGCATGCGGCTGCGGTGTCAGCCCTGAGTTTGCCCGCGGGGGTGAACCGGGGCTGACGGGCGGTGCAGGTCGGGCTCCAGGTACATCACCCGCACCTCGGGAACGCTCGCGCGAACCGCGTCCTCGATGCGGTTGATCGCGGCGGCGACACCGTCGAAGTCGAGGCGGCGGTCGAGCTCGAGCTTGGCGCCGACCAGCAGCTCGTCGGGTCCGAGGTGCTCGGTGCGCATGTGGATGAGACGGCGCACGCTCTCGTCGCCCTCCATCGCCGCGCGGATGCGCCCCACCATCGCCGGCGACGCCCCCTCGCCGATCAGCAGGCTCTTCATCTCCACCATCAGGACGACCGCGATGGCGGCGAGCAGGATGCCGATGGCGACGCTGCCGAGGGCGTCGAACTCGGGCCGGCCGGTGATCTCCGCCAGGCCCACGCCGGCGAGGGCGAGCGCCAGCCCGACCAGGGCGCCGCTGTCCTCGAGCACCACCACGGGCAGCTCGGGGTGCTTGGAGCGGCGGATGAAGTCGGGCCAGGACAGGCCGGCCCGGCTGGGCCGGCTCTCGTGCACGGCGGTGCGCAGCGAGAACGACTCGAACACGATCGCCACCAGCAGGATGGCCACGGCCACGGGCACCGACTCCGGCGGGTGCGGGTCCATGAGCTTCTGCACCCCCTCGTAGAGGGCGAACAGCGAGCCGAGGCTGAAGATCACCATGGCCACCACGAACGACCAGAAGTAGCGCTCGCGGCCGTGGCCGAAGGGGTGCAGGTCATCGGCGGGTCGCCGTGAACGGGCGCCGCCGAGCAGCAGCAGGCCCTGGTTGGTGGTGTCGGCGATCGAGTGGACCGCCTCGGCGAGCATCGATGCCGCCCCGGTCACGAGGAAGCCGACGAGCTTGGCGATGGCGATCGCGACGTTCGAGAAGAATGCCGCGACGATGGCCCTGCGGCTCCCGTCCTGCACGCGGGGGATGGTACCCGCGGGTCCTGCACAGGGCGATGAACCACGGTCCCGACCCGTTGACACCCGCAATCGCGGATATCTAATATCCGGATTATGAAGCTCTCCGATG
>JAXDLS010000430.1:0-4686 GCA_034666485.1 Chloroflexota bacterium | reverse complement strand
CCAGGCCGACCCCCACCGCCTACAGCTTCTCGGTGGGACCGCCCCGCCGCTGAGCGCCGCCGCCGCCGGGCAGGTGAGGGAGCCGTCACGGCCCAGCCGTGACGGCCCGTCTCGAGGTCCGGGTCTCAGCCCTGGTTGCGGTCGGCGTTGGCGTGGATGGCGTCACGCACGTACCGCTCCATCCCCGGCACCGTGGTGAAGGTGGCGGCGAACCGGGGGTCGGCCACGTACCGGTCACCGATGGCGCGGTGCATCGCGAAGCCGCAGTCGAAGAACCACCGGTTCAGCGACTGGCGGTGCTCCTCGGCGAGGTCCATCACCGCGGGGCTGGCGGCGGGCGTGCCCTCGGCCATCGCCGCCGCGAAGCGCCGCCGCAGCTCCTCGTCGGCGGTCATCAGCCGCTTCCAGTCCTCCTTGGTGTAGGCCGACGTCCGCTGCTGCGACTGCCGCCAGGCGTCGGTGTCTCCCCACTCCTGCTCCGCGTCGTGACCCGCCAGCGGCGTGTCGCCGAAGACCTCGAACATCTCCTCGGGCGTCAGGTTGATGCCCATCCTGCGTGCCTCCATGGTTCGCTCCACCGTGGTGACCATCCGCTGCATGTGCTCGATCCGCCGGGTCAGCAGCTCTCGCTGCCGCTCCAGGTGCTCGAACGCATCGACCGAGGGGTCGTCGAGGATGGTCCCGATCTCGTCGAGGCTGAACCCGAGCTCGCGGTAGAAGCGGATGCTCTGAAGACGCTCCAGGTCGCCGTCGGAGTAGCTGCGATAGCCCGCGTCGGTGCGCGCGCCGGGATGCAGCAGTCCGATCTCGTCGTAGTGGTGCAGCGTGCGCACCGTGACCCCGGAGATCCTCGAGACCTGCCCGACCGTGTAGCTCTTGCTCATCTCGCCACCGACGGTGAGGCCTCTCCCGACGTGAGGGTCAAGCGGCAGTCACAGGATTGTCACATCGCGGCCTGCGCCGCCTCGCGGCCGAGCCCTCGAGCTCACGCGTCCCGCCGGGACTCAGACCAGGGCGTGGTCGCCGGCGCGGCGCTGCTCCTCGACCAGCGAGCGGCGGGCCCGGATCAGGGCGGCATGGGCCCGGCGCAGCGGGCGGCGGTCCTGGCCGTCGAGCCGGCGGGTGATCTCCTCCTCGAGCTGGACCTCCACGGTGCGCAGCGCGGCCGTGGCACGGCGCAGGGCGTCGGCCGCCTCCTCCTCGGCCTCCTCCGGCGCGGCACCGGCGGCCCGGCCGGTCAGCTCCATGGTGGCCCCGCCGGGGTCGAGGTCGTGGACGAACAGGCCGATCACCTCGCGGGCGCGCTCGACGCACTCCTCGACCGTCCGGCCGCCGGCGGCCCAGCCGGGGAGCTCGGGGACGGTGGCGATCAGGCCCTGGTGCTCCGCGGCGGGCTGGACCAGGATGGTGTAGGCGCGCATGGGTGCTCTCCTCGACGGCCCCATCCCCCGGGGCTGCCCATGCTACGACAGGAAGCTGCGGATCGCGGAGGCGGTGGCGGGGTGGGTCATCACCCCGTAGTGGTTGGCGTCGACCTCGACCGCCTCGGCCCCGGGCACCGCGCGCAGGAAGCGGTCGCGGTCGGCGGTGCCGACGACGTGGCCGCCGAGGCTCAGCAGCGGCCGGGTGGCGCGCACCAGCAGCACCGGCATGGCGAGCCTGTCCCAGAGGGCACGGGGGTCGCGCCAGCCGCCGTAGGCCATGTCCTCGAGAACCGCCACCGGGTCGGTGCGGGGCCGGACGCCGTCTGCGTCGGCGGTGAGCTCGTAGCGGAAGGCGCGGTCCCAGTACTCGTTCCAGGGGGTGACGGCGCCGGTCATGCGGACCCGCTCCAGGTAGTCGTCGGCGCTGCGGCTCGGGCCGGAGAGGCGACGCACCACCCGGAGGATGGCGGTGACCGCGAGCATGTCGGGGAGGCCGAGGCCGTCGACGAGGACGACCCGGCGGATGTCGGAGGCGTCGAGCCCCGCCATCTCCATGGCGACGAAGGCACCCATCGAGTGGCCGATGACGTCGAACGGGGGCCGGCCGAGCTGGGCGGCTGCGCCGAGCACGTCGCGGGCGTGGCGGCGCCAGCCGTAGGTGCCGGGCGGGCTGACGCTGCTGTGGCCGCGGCCGCGCAGGTCGAGCGCCACCAGCTGCCGCCGCCCCCCGCCCAGGCGCTCGCCGAGGAAGTCGAAGCTCCGCGAGTTGGCGCTGATGCCGGGGATGCCGACGGCGAGCCGCCCCCGCGCGGGGCCGAAGCGGTATGCGCGCAGCCGCCCCGAGGGCAGCAGGACGTCGAGCTCCGCCGGCTCCTGCGGCTGGTCGTCCGGGCGCTCGACGCTGGTCAGCGGGGGCGCTCCCACGGCCGCGCCGCCTGCAGGGCGCTGAGGATGGCGCGGGTGGCTGGGGAGCGGTTCAGGGTGTAGAAGTGGATCCCGGGGGCGCCGCCGGCGAGCAGCTCGGCGCACTGCAGCGTCGCCCAGGCCACCCCCAGCTGCACCACCGCGTCGGCGTCGTCGCTGCGCCGCAGCAGCGCCTCCCGCAGCCGGGGTGGCACCCGGGCGCCGAAGAGGCTGCCCTCGAAGCGCGAGAGCTGGCGCACCGAGGTGATCGGCATGATGCCCGGGGTGATCGGCACCCCGACCCCCGCGGCCCTCGCCCGGGCGACGAAGTCGACATAGACGGTGTTGTCGAAGAAGAGCTGGGTGATGAGGAAGTCGACCCCGCTCTCCACCTTGAGCACGGTGTGGCGCAGGTCCTCCTCCAGGCTCGCCGACTCGGTGTGCCCCTCCGGGTAGCAGGCGCCGCCGACGCAGAAGTCGTACTCGCGGCGGATCATCGCCGCCAGCTCGCTGCCGTGGTCGAGGCCCCCCTCGACGGAGCGGAAGCCGGTCTCGCCCCGGGGCGGGTCGCCGCGCAGCGCCAGCACGTTGTCGATCCCGGCGTCGCGCAGCGAGCGCAGGGTGGCATGGAGCTCCTCGAGGGTGGCGCCGGCGCAGGTGTAGTGGGCCATCGGCTCGATGCCGGTGGAGGCGCGGATCCGGGTGACCAGCTCGAGGGTGCGGGTCCGGGAGTGGTTGCGACAGGTCACCGAGACGAAGGCCGGCTCGAGCTCGCGCAGCTCACCGATGGTGCGGAACAGCACCTCGGTGCCCGCCTCGGTGTCGGGCGGGAAGAACTCGAAGGAGAAGACCGGCCGCCGCGCGGCGAGCATCTCGGTGATGCGCATGGGCCGGTATCCTGCCCGATTGCCGCCTGTCGCAGGCGCGCCGCCCCCGGTGCTACCTTCCGGCGCCATGCTCGCCGCGTATCTCGCCCGCACCGGCGGGGACGACCCGCTCGCCAACCTCGAGGTCGGCGACCTCCCCACCCCCGAGCCCCGCCCCGGCTGGGCGCTGCTGAAGGTCGAGGCCGCGTCCCTCAACCACCACGACCTCTGGCTCCTCCGGGGGGTCTCCGCCAGTCCCATCGAGCCCCCCCAGGTGCTCGGCACCGACGCCGCGGGCACCGTCGCCGCCTACGGCCCCGACCCTCCCGAGGGGGTGCCCGAGGTGGGCTCGCCGGTGCTGCTCCACGCGGTGATCAGCTGCGGCGCCTGCCCCGCCTGCCGCCGCGGCGACGAGCTCTTCTGCCGCCGGATGGCGCTCTTCAGCGACCGCCCCTACGACGGCACCCTCGCCGAGTACGTCGCGGTGCCCGCCGCCAACCTGGTGCCGCGCCCCCCCGAGCTCAGCGCCGCCGACGCCGCCTGCCTGCCCACCGCGTACCTCACCGCCTACCGGATGCTCTTCACCCGAGCCGGGCTGCGGCCGGGGTCGACGGTGCTGGTCCAGGGGGCGGGCGGAGGCGTGGCCAGCGCCGCGCTGGCGCTCTGCCGCGCCACCGGCATCACCGCCATCGCCACCTCGCGCGACGAGGCCAAGCGCGCCGCCGCCCTCGAGCTCGGCGCCGTCGCCGCCCTGGCGCCCGACCGCGCCGCCGCCAAGCAGGTCCTGTCCATGACCGGCGGCGTCGACGCCGTCATCGAGACCGTGGGCGCGGCCACCTGGGACCTCAGCCTGCGCGCGGTGCGCCCCGGCGGTGCGGTGGTGGTGGCCGGCGCCACCTCGGGAGGCGATCCCCCCGCGCAGCTCAACCGGGTCTTCTACCGGCAGATCTCGGTGCTGGGCTCGACCATGGGCACGCGCGCGGAGCTGGAGCGGCTGATCGCGCTGGTGCGGAGCTCGGGGATGCGCCCCCAGATCGATCGCACCTACCCGCTCGCCGAGGCGCGCGAGGCGCTGCGGCGGATGTCCGCGGGCGAGCAGCAGGGGAAGATCGTCCTGGTTCCCCAGCCCGCTTGACGCGTGCCGCGCATCCGGGTTCTCGTCCCTGTGGCGGGCCCATTCTTCGTTCTTTACACCCGCGGAGCCCGGTGCTACGGTTGCCGGGCGTCCGCGGCCCGACAGGGGCCGCAGCCGGCAGGGCTTCGTCAGCCAGGTGCAGTGATGAGGCCCTGTTCGCTGTTAATGGGCCGTTCTCGGGCTGTCTCGGCGGATGTGTGATGGGGCGGTCGCGGCGGTGCTGCTGCCGGTTCGAGTTGCTCGGCCGATCTGCGACGGGCGGAGGGCGCCGGCGGTGGTGTGGCCGGTGGAGATGCCCGGCAGTTCTGCCGCCGGTTCGAGGTGCTCGGCCGATCTGCGGCGGGCTTGAGGGCGCGGC
>JAXDLS010000429.1:0-3659 GCA_034666485.1 Chloroflexota bacterium | reverse complement strand
CTCGCCCAGGGGCGGGTGCTGATCATGATGCCCGAGGGTACCCGCAGCGCCGACGCCACCCTGCAGCGTGCCGAGCCTGGCGTGGGCCTGATCGCCCGCCGCTCCGGGGCCCCGATCGTGCCGGTGGGGGTGTGGGGCAGCGAGAACGCGATGCCGAAGGGGGTGGTGATCCCCCGGCACGCCGAGGTGCACGTCCGCTACGGCGCCCCGGTCCACCTCCCCGACCGGCGCATGAGCCACCAGGAGAGCGCCGACTGGATCATGGAGCGGATCGCCGAGCTCGTCCCCCAGCGCTACCGCGGCGCCTATGCGCGGCCCGCCGCCGGCCTGGCCGCGACCTCGCCATGACGCGCCAGGCCGGCGTGGCGGTGGTGCTCGCGGGGCCCAACCTGGCCCGGGAGATCCTCGACGGCCACGCGGCGGCCGCGCTGGTGGCGATGCCCGACCTGCGCGTCGCCGCCGCCCTCCAGGAGATCTTCCGCAGCACCCTGTTCCGTGTCTACGCCGGCACCGACGTCTGCGGCGCCGAGATCGCGGGGGCACTCAAGAACGTCTTCGCCATCGCCGCCGGCATAGCCTCGGGGTGGTGATGGAGCTCGCCGCCGAGCACGGCGTCGAGGTGCCCATCGCCCACGAGGTGCACATGGTGATCAACGAGGGCCGCACCCCGGAGGAGGCCTTCCGCGGGCTGATGCGGCGGAGGCCCACGACCGAGCTGGCGGCGGGCTGACCGGTGATCACCGGAGGTTGAGAGTGGAGCACGTGGAGGGACGTCTGGCCGGCAGCGGCGGCGTCGAGATCCACTGGCAGGCGTGGCTGCCCGACGGCGAGCCCCGTGCGGTGGTGGTGATCGCCCACGGCGCCGGCGAGCACTCGGGCCGCTATCCCCACGTCGCCGAGCGCCTGGTGGCCGCCGGCTACGCCGCCCACGCCCTCGATCATC
Organism: Chloroflexota bacterium; assembly: GCA_034666485.1. Lineage (GTDB taxonomy): Bacteria > Chloroflexota > Dormibacteria > Aeolococcales > Aeolococcaceae > CF-96. The sequence goes on along the minus strand of JAXDLS010000429.1, from coordinate 2,716 downwards.
GCGGCCACGGCCGCTCCACGGGGCGCCGGGCCCTGGTCGACGGCATGGACCGTGCGGTCGCCGACCTCGACGCGTTCGTCTCCCTGGCCGGCTCCCGCCACCCCGGCCGTCCGCTCTTCCTCCTCGGCCACAGCATGGGCGGCTGCATCGCGCTGGCGTACGCGCTGCGCCACCAGGAGCGACTCCAGGGGCTGCTGCTCTCCGGGGCGGTGGCCCGGCTCGACGCCCCGGCCATGCTCAAGGTGGTGGTGCGGGTCCTCTCCCGGGTCGCTCCCGCCCTGGGCGTGGTGGCGGTCGACCCCGCCCTGGTCAGCCGCGACCCGGCCGTGGTGCGCGCCTACCGCGACGACCCGCTGGTCTTCCACGGGAGGCTGCCGGCGCGCACGGTGGCGGAGATGTCCGCCACCGCCGACGGCTTCCCTGCGGCGGTGCCGGCGCTGCGGCTGCCGCTGCTGGTGATGCACGGCGGCGCCGACGCGATCGTTCCCGTGGAAGGGAGCCGGATGGTGCACGACCACGCCGGCTCGGCCGATCGCACCCTGACGATCTACGACGGGCTCCAGCACGAGATCCTCAACGAGCCGGAGCAGGCCGCCGTGCTCGCCGACGTGACCGGCTGGCTCGACGCGCACACCGATGGACGGGAGGCGAGACCATGAGCACCCTGGACGTGCGCAGCCTCTGCGAGGCCTTCCAGCGCACCGCCGCGGCGCGGCCCGACGCGGTGGCGCTCCGCTCGCTCGGCGGTGGCACCCGCATCACCTGGGGCGAGTACGCGGCGCGGGTGGCGCGGATCGGCGCCGGGCTGCACCGGCTCGGGGTGCGCCCCGGCGACACCGTGGCGCTGATGATGACCAACCGGCCGGAGTTCAACCTCTGCGACACCGCGGCGATGCACCTCGGCGCCGCGCCCTTCTCCGTCTACAACACCCTGCCCCCCGACCAGATCGCCCACCTCTTCCGCAACGCCGGCAACCGCGTCGCCCTCTGCGAGGCACAGTTCGCCGGCCGGGTGTGCGCCGCCGCGACGGCCTCCGGCGTCGAGCACATCGTCTGCGTCGACGGCGCCCCCGAGGGCACGGTCGCGCTCGACCGGGTGGAGGCGGACGGCGGCGGCGACCCGGACCTCGGGGCGGCGTGGCGCCGGGTCGGGCCCGCCGACCTGCTGACCCTCATCTACACCTCGGGCACCACCGGCCCTCCCAAGGGAGTGGAGATCACCCACGGGAACATGCTCGCGCAGCTGCGGGCGACCACCTCGCTGCTGCCGGTGCTGCCCGGCGACCGGACCATCTCCTACCTGCCCTCGGCGCACATCGCCGACCGGTGGGCGGCGCACTACACCGGGATGGCCTTCGGCGTGGAGGTCACCGCGTGCCCCGACCCGCGCGCGGTCGGCGCGGCGCTCCCCGAGGTGCGTCCCACGGTGTGGGGCGCGGTTCCCCGGGTCTGGGAGCGGCTCCACGCCGGGCTGGAGGCGGCGATCGCGACCGGTCAGGACGAGGAGCGGCGCCGGGCGATGCGGTGGGCGATCGACTGCGGCCTGCGCCGGGTGCGCGCCGAGCAGGCGGAGATCGACGGCGAGGGACCCGGCCCCGACCCGGCGCTGCTCGCCGAGTGCAGTCGCGCGGACGAGCTGGTGCTCGCCCCGCTGCGCGAGCGCCTCGGCCTCGACCGGGCCCGCTGGCTGGTCTCCGGCGCCGCCCCCATCGCCGCCGAGATCCTCGAGTACTTCGCCGCCCTCGGTCTGCCCATCCTCGAGCTCTGGGGCATGTCGGAGATCTCCTGCTGCGGCACCATCAACGTGCCCGGGCGAGCCCGCATCGGCACCGTGGGCGTCGCCCTCCGGGGGGTGGAGGTGCGGCTCGCCGCGGACGGCGAGCTGCTGGTGCGCGGCGACACGGTCATGCGCGGCTATCGCAACCAGCCGGAGCGGACCGCCGAGGCCATCGACGCGGACGGCTGGCTGCACACCGGCGACATCGCCACCATTGACGGCGAGGGCTACGTCAGCATCGTCGACCGCAAGAAGGAGCTGATCATCAACGCCTCCGGCAAGAACATGTCGCCGGCGAACATCGAGACCACGCTGAAGACCTCGAGCCCGCTGATCGGCCAGGCGGTGTGCATCGGCGACCGCCGCCCCTACAACACCGCGCTGCTGGTGCTGGACCCCGACGGCGCCGCCGCCTGGGCGGCCGCCCAGGGGCTGGAGGGTGCCACCCTGCAGGCGCTCGCCGCCGAGGCGCGGCTGCGAGCCGCCCTCGAGGATGCGGTCGCGGCCGCCAACCGGCGGCTCTCCCGGGTGGAGCAGATCAAGCGCTTCGCCGTGCTCCCCGAGGCGTGGGAGCCCGGCGGCGACGAGCTCACTCCGACGATGAAGCTGAAGCGCCGGCCGATCGCCGAGAAGTACGCCGCGGAGATCGAGTCGCTCTACGCCTGACCGGGGCGGCGGCCCCGTTGCCACCGGGCGGCTCCACCTCCACCTCCGCCTCCGCCGCGCGGGGCGCCGCCGGCGGCGAGGGGCACGGCCGGGCCGCTCGCGGCTGCCGTCGGGCCAGTCGTCCAGGGTCTCGCGATAGCGTCGCTCGAGGTCGGCGACGTGGCCGGGCAGGTCCTCGACCCGCCAGCCGCGGGTGGGGATGGGGGGAGGACGGTGAGCCGGTGAGGCGCTCCAGGATCGCCTCGGGGTCGCCGGCGCGCCGCTCCCACCCGG
>JAXDLS010000428.1:0-3193 GCA_034666485.1 Chloroflexota bacterium | reverse complement strand
CGAAGCGCGCGCCGCCGGCGAGTGCCGGCGTGGAGGGGGGTAGGCCACGGCATCGGGCGCGCCAGCGCACGATGTCTTTGGCCTGGGCGGGGGGAGGCGGAGCCTCCCCCCGGTCAAAGAGTCAGCGCGCACCACCGTGCGATGCGGGCAGCCGTGTCCGTCAGCGGCGGCACCACCGCGTCGAGCTGGGCGAGCCGGGTGCGCGGCATCGAGACCCCGACGGCGCCCACCAGCGTGCCCACCACCACCGGTGCGGCGACGCACGCGACGTCGGGGAGGTATTCCTCGTCCTCGACCGCGATCCCGGTGGCACGCACCCGCTCGAGCTCGGTCAGCAGCGCCTGGCGGCTGGTGAGCGTGCGTGACGTGTACGGGTGGAGGGGGTGCCGGGCGAGGTAGTCGTGGTGGTCCCTGGCGTCGAGGAACGCGAGCACGCAGCGGCCCAGCGCGGTGGCGTGGGCGGCGTCGCGGAAGCCGACCCAGAGGTCGATGCGCGGTGTCTCCGCGCTGTCCTGGATGTCCTTGACCACGATCTCGCCGCCCTCGTGGAAGGCCAGGTAGGCGGCGGCGTGCACCCCGTCGCGGAGCGCCGCCAGCGCCGGGCGGGTGCGCTGCAGCAGCGCCTGCAGCCGGCCGGTGTCGAGCAGGGTGGCGATCTCCTCGCCGAGCACGTAGGAGCCGTCGGTGCGGCGCTGCAGGTAGCCCTCGTAGGTCAGCGTGCGGAGCAGGTGATAGGTGGTTCCCATCGGCAGGCCCACGCTGCGTGCCAGCTGCTTCGCGGGCGCGCCGCCGGGTGCGCGCGAGGCGGCCCGCAGCAGCGCCAGGGCGCGCTGCACCGAGGTGATGAGCGTTGCAGGTGCGCACATCGTCGTCACCGAGCCAAACCCTCCTCCACATCGTCCGCCCGGCGCCGCAGGAGACGCTGTGCGGATTGGAGCAGGCGACGGCGGCGAACGAGTGTCCTGCCTTGAGACATGTCTCACTTTGAGACACGTCACGGGTGGCGTGCTTGCTGGTGCACAGGTCCTCTTCTATAGTGATCAGGCGAGGAGCGCAGGTGCACCGACGATGCCGCCGGGCACTGCGTGTGAACGAGCTGCCATGGACGTCGAGGGCCTCGGGGGGGTGGGCCCCACCACGTGGAGGAGCCGCGAGCGCTTCCTCGACGAGGGACTCGTCTCCGACACGGTGCGGCCGGAGATCGCGCGCTCCTGGGTGCGCTCGAAGCAGAGCGGGGTGATCGCTGTGGGCGACCCCGCCACCCGGCACGCGGAGTTCGACCCCGGCAACCGCCTGCTGCGGCTCGCCGCCCCGATCCTCGACCGGCTCGCCGACGAGGTGGCCAACGCCGACATGGTGGTCATCCTCACCGACCCCAGCGGGCTGGTGCTCGACCGCCGCGCCGGCACCGCCGCCCTGCGCCGCGGCCTCGACCGGGTGCTGCTCGCCCCCGGCTACCTCTACTCCGAGGACACCGTCGGCACCAACGGCATCGGCACCGCCGCCGAGGTTCGCGACGTCGCGTGGGTCGTCGGCAGCGAGCACTACGCGGAGTGGCTGCGCTGGCTCTCCTGCGCCGGGGCGCCGATCCGCAACCCGATCACCGGCCGGGTCGAGGGGGTCATCGACCTCACCTGCCGCCTCCAGGACACCACCGCGCTGATGGTGCCCTTCATCAAGGAGGGGGCGCGTGACATCGAGCGCCGCCTCTACGAGGATGCCTCGCAGTGCGACCGCGACCTGCTCGACCGCTTCGTCGCGGTGGCGCGCCGGTCCAGCCGGCCGGTGGTGGCACTCAACGCCCACACGGTGATCGCCAACGCGGCGGCGGCGCGGCTGCTGGAGCCCGCGGACCACGCCCTCCTCTGGAATCACGGCGCCCGCGCCATCGAGGCGGGAAACATCGCCGCCCGCGCCTTCCGGCTCGCCGAGGGCAGCCTGGCCGCGGTCCGCTGCATCGACTTCGCCCAGGGCGATCCCGAGCACGGCGTGGTGCTGGAGATCGACCTCGAGCGTCCACCGGTGTCGCCGTCGCGGGCACGGGCGGACAGCCGCCCGGGGCGGCGGCTGCCGGCGTCGCTGCCGGGACGCAGCCTGGCGTGGCGGCAGGCCTGGACCGCGGTGATCGATCACGCGGCGCTGCGCCTGCCCCTGTTGCTCACCGGCGAGCCCGGCACCGGCAAGCTGGCGATGGCCCGCGCCGCCCACGACGAGGTCGGCGACGGCGGTCCCTTCACCGTGGCCGATGCGTTCATGGCGCGGGTCGACGGCGAGACCACCTGGCTCGGCCAGGTGCGCACCCGGCTGGCCGACCCGCTGGGCACGCTGCTGCTGCGCCACCTCGAGGCGCTCGACGCCGGCACCGCCCACGCCCTCGGCGCGGTGCTCGAGGGGGTGGCCGGCGAGGCCGCCCCGTGGGTGGTCGCCACCCTCTCGCAGACTCCCGACGGCGAGCCCCGGAGCGACGTCTCGCTGGCCGACCAGTTCCCCGCCGACATCCGCGTGCCGCCGCTGAGCGAGCGCCCCGAGGACATCAGCGACATCGTCCCCGCGCTCATCCTCCGCCACGCCGGCGAGCCCGGTGCCCACGGCGCCACCGAGCTGATGCAGGCGCTGATGCGCGCCGACTGGCCGGGCAACGTGCGCCAGCTGGAGAGCGTCATCCAGGGGATGGTGGCGCGGCGCTCGCACGGCGAGCTCACCCTGCGCGACCTGCCGCACGCCTACCAGCGGGTGCCCTGGCGCCGGCTCAGCCCGATGGAGCGGATCGAGCGGGCCGCCATCCTCCACGCCCTGGAGCAGACCGGCGGCCACAAGGTGCGGGCCGCGGCCCTGCTCGGCATCGGCCGCGCCACCCTCTACCGCAAGCTCAAGGAGCTGGGCATCGCCGACCCGCGGGAGACTTTTGCGTAGGTTCGGAGTGATGCGGAGGCGTGACCTCTTCTCCACCGGTTTTACCGAGGGGAGGCTCTGCCTCCCCCCGCTCAGGGCAAAGACATCGTGCGCTGGCGCGCCCGATGCCGTGCCCTACCCCCCTCCGCGGCCGGACTCCCGGCCGACGCGCGCTTCGCGCGCTTTTCGTGAAGGGTCGACGGGCCGAGGCACCAGGAGCAACGCAAGCGTTGCTCACACCCACCCCCTGAGCGGTTTCACGGGTGGGTACTTGACGCCCCGCATGGGCATCGCGGCCTTC
>JAXDLS010000427.1:0-6619 GCA_034666485.1 Chloroflexota bacterium | reverse complement strand
GACGGCGACGGCTGGGTGATGCGCGGCACCAAGTACTACATCAGCGGCGTCGACGAGTCCGCGGCCGTCCTGGTGGTGGCGCGTACCGGCGGCGACCCCGCCTCGGGGAGGGCCGAGCTCTCGCTGTTCATCGTCGACGCCGACGCCCCGGGGCTCGAGCGCAGCCTCATCCCGGTCGAGATCGTGGCCCCGGAGAAGCAGTTCACCCTCTTCTTCGACGGCGTCCGGATCGGCGCCGACCGGCTCGTCGGCACTGAGGGCAACGGGCTGCGGCAGGTCTTCGTCGGTCTCAACCCCGAGCGCATCATGACCGCGGCGATCAGCAACGGCATCGGTCGCTACGCGCTCGGCAAGGCGGCCGCCTACGCCAACCAGCGCAACGTCTGGGGGGTGCCGGTGGGCACCTACCAGGGCCTCGCCCATCCCCTCGCCAAGGCGAAGGTCGAGGTCGAGCTGGCCCGGCTCATGACCCAGAAGGCGGCCTGGCTCTACGACCGGGATCTGGAGGCGGGCGAGGCGTCGAACATGGCGAAGTACGCCGCCGGCGAGGCGGCCATCGCCGCCCTCGACCAGGCCATCCAGGTCCACGGCGGCAACGGCATCGCCTCCGAGTTCGGCCTCGCCGACATGTGGGGCCTGGCCCGCCTGCTGCGGATCGCCCCGGTGAGCCGGGAGATGGTCCTCAACTACGTCTCCCAGCACAGCCTCGGCCTTCCCAAGAGCTACTGAGCCCGCGACCGGAGCCGCCGCCACGCGCCGGTCATGCGAAGGTGCTCTCATAGAGGGGTGGGCGCGCCGGCGCCGAGAACGCAGGAGGACGAGATGAGCACAGAGGTCCAGAAGACCGAGCAGCAGTGGCGCGAGGAGCTCTCGCCGGCCGAGTACGACGCGCTGCGGCGCAAGGGCACGGAGCGGCCCTTCACCGGCGAGTACGTGAACTGCCACGACGACGGCATCTACCGCTGCCGGGCATGCGGCGCCGAGCTCTTCAGCTCCACGTCGAAGTTCAACTCGGGGACGGGGTGGCCGAGCTTCACCGAGCCCGCGATCGCCGAGGCGATCGAGCTCCACGAGGACCGCGGCCATGGCATGGCGCGCACCGAGGTCACCTGCCGGCGCTGCGGGTCGCACCTCGGCCACGTCTTCGACGACGGCCCCACCCCCACCGGGCAGCGCTTCTGCATCAACTCGGTCTGCCTCCGTCTCGACTCCGAGGCGGGGTGAGGTTCTCGAGTCAGCGTTGGGAATGAGGGGTATGGCAGGATTGCCGCCACAGCCGCCGGCTCCCATCGGGCCCTGACCCGCGACCAGCAGAGGACGCCGGCCGACGAGGGAGGGATGACCCAGCCATCCCCGCAGCCCACCCAATCCCCGCCCGGCGCCGGCGAGGCCCCGGCGTGGGCCTGGCGCGAGCCCGACGGCGCGGACCTGCCGCCCCTTCGCGGTCCCGGCGACGAGACGGAGGCGCTGCGCCGCGAGCTCGCCTCCGCGCTCGACCAGGGACGGCGCCTCGACGCCGTGGTGCTCGTGGCGCGGCGGCGGCTCGTGGAGGTCCGCAGCCTGGCGGAGGCGCGGTGCGCGGCCCTCGAGCAGCGCGCCGACGCCGCCCTCCTCCAGGCGCGGGCCGACGCCCAGGCGCTCGACGCCGTGGCCCTCGCCGCCCGCGCCACCGAGGCCCGCGCCCGCGCCCTCGCCGAGGAGCTGGCGGCCCTCAAGGCCGCCAGGCGGCTCCCCTGGGGTCGCCGGTAGCAGGGTGGGGGAGAGCTCGTCACCACCCGCTCGGGGGGCCGGACGGGTGGCTCGCCTCACCCTGATTGTCGGTTTGTCCGGAAGGGCCGTCCGACCGCTCGTCCGAGGGCTCCGTCCCATCACAATGTGCCGATGCTCATCGGACGCGCTGGCGTGCCGGCGGAGGGACGTCCGCGGGGGCTGAGTGACGGCGCCGCGGACATCGAACGGGCGGTCACCGACCTCAGCCTGCGACTGCCGTCCCGGCTCGCCGGTCTCGCCCGCCTGGCCTGCAACTACCGCTGGTCGTGGACTCCGGGTGGGGCCGACCTCTTCGCCGAGCTCGACGAGCGTCGCTGGGACGCCTGCGGCGAGAACCCGGTGCGCATGCTGCAGGAGGTGTCGCCGTCGGTGCTCGAGCACGCCGCCCACGACGACGGCTATGCCGCTCGGGTGGCCGCGGCGACCCGCGAGCTCCACGGCTACGTCTCCGCCCCGCCGCGCTCCGGCCCGCTCTCCGCCGAGCATCCGGTCGCCTTCTTCTGCTCGGAGTACGGGGTCCACCGCTCCCTGCCGATCTACTCGGGCGGTCTCGGGGTGCTCGCCGGCGACATCCTCAAGGAGGCGAGCGACCAGGCGGTGCCCCTGGTGGCGGTCGGCCTGCTCTACCGCCAGGGGTACTGCCGCCAGCGCATCGACCGCAGCGGCTGGCAGCAGGAGTACTGGGTCGACACCGACCCCGATCGCCTCCCCGGCGCCCTGGTCACCCGCGCCAACCGCCCGCTCACGGTGAGGGTCAACCTCGCCGGCCGCGACGTGGTGGCGCAGATCTGGCGCGTCGACATCGGCCGCGTGCCCCTCTACCTGCTCGACACCGACATCCCCGAGAACCATCCCGTCGACCGCTGGATCGCCAACCGGCTCTACGTCGGCGAGCACCGCATGCGCCTCTCCCAGTACGCCCTGCTCGGCATCGGCGGCCTGCGGGCACTGCGCGCGATGGGCATCGAGCCGGGCATGCTCCATCTCAACGAGGGCCATCCCGCCTTCGCCCCGCTGGAGATGGCGCGCGCCAGGGTTGAGAGCGGCGCCTCGCTCGACGAGGCCCTCGCCCTGGCGAGGGGGCGCACCGTCTTCACCACCCACACGCCGGTGCCGGCGGGCAACGAGGCCTACGGTCCCGGCGAGATCCTCGAGGTGCTGGGCAACTTCCACGAGCGGCTGGGCACCGACGTCACCGGTCTGCTCGAGCTCGGCAGGGTGCGCCGCGGTGACCTCAGCGAGCCGTTCGGCATCACCCCGCTGGCGCTCCGCCTCAGCGCCGCCGCCAACGGTGTCAGCCGGCGTCACGGCCAGGTCGCCCGCGACATGTGGGCGGAGCTGGACATCCCCATCGGCCACGTCACCAACGGCGTGCACGTGCCCACCTGGATGGCCGGGCCGATGCGCGAGCTGCTCGACCGGCACCTGGGCAGGGGCTGGCAGGCCCGGGCCGCCGACCCGCGCACCTGGCAGCCGGTGGCGAAGATCCCCGACGCGGAGATCTGGGAGGTGCGCCAGCAGCTGCGTGCCGGCCTCATCGAGGCGGTGCGGCTGCGCGTCGTCGCCGACCGCCTGTCCCGCGGCGAGCCGGCCCACCTCGCCGACCGCGCCGCCCAGGTCTTCGACCCCAACCTGCTGACGGTGGGGCTGGCCCGCCGCCTGGCCACGTACAAGCGGACGGCCCTGATCGTCCGCGACCGCGGCCGGCTGCTCCGCCTGCTCGCCAGCGACCGGCCCATCCAGCTGCTGGTGGCGGGCAAGGCGCATCCCTCGGACGACGGCGGCAAGCGCGTCGGCCAGGAGATCATGGAGACGCAGGCGGGGCCGGACAGCACCGGGCGCCTGGTCTTCCTCGCCGACTACGACATGGGCCTGGCCGCCCACCTGGTGGCCGGCGCCGACATCTGGCTCAACGTGCCCCGCCCCCCGCTCGAGGCCAGCGGCACCAGCGGGATGAAGGCGGCGATGAACGGCGGCCTCAACCTCTCCGTGCTGGACGGCTGGTGGGAGGAGGGCCACAACGGCGAGAACGGATGGGGCATCCCCAGCGGCGGCGACGACCACTACGCGCAGGACGAGCGCGACGCCGACGCCCTCTACGGGCTGCTCGAGAACGAGGTGGTTCCGCTCTTCTACGACCGTGACGAGCAGGGCGTGCCCGCCGGCATGGTGCGGCGCATCAAGGCCTCGCTGATGACCGTCGGACCCCAGTTCAGCGCCACCCGCATGGTCGACGACTACCTCGAGCGCTACGCCGAGGTCCTCGGCAGGGACGGGCGGCCGGCCGGCTGACGAGCACGGGATGACGGATCGCAGGCGGAGCTGTCGCGGGACGGTGGTCCGGCTCGATCGCCGCCGGCGGCCGCGACAATGGCGGCACAGGGTCACTCCGACCCGTGACCACCAGGAGCGAACAGCGTGCTCGACGGCTTCCTCCGGCTCACCCCGTGCCCGGTCTGCAGCGGACTGGACCTCCCCGCCGAGCTCATCGGCGCCGCCGCGGCCCCGCGCTGTCCCGCATGCGGCGAGGAGTTCGTCGAGCGCCCCGTCGCCGGTCGCGTGGTGGTGAGCGTGGGCCGTGCCGGCCAGCGCCGCTCGGTCGGCGAGCCGGCCGGCAGCCGGTAGCTACTCGGCGTGGGGCTCGGGCTCGGGCGAGGTCGTGCTCTGCGGCGCGGTCAGTCTCGACCAGACCAGGTCGCCGGCGGGCACCCCGGTGAGCTCCATCTCGGTCTCGACGGTGGTGTGCACGTCGAGCTCGGCGTCGGGCGCGGCCGCCAGGCCGAAGAGCACCTCGGGATCGTCGAGCTCGGGGAGCCGGCCGCTGTAGGCGCCGAGCACCACGCCGTCGCCGAGCAGCACCACGCCGACGTCGCCGGCGGCGATGACGCGCACCGCCCCGCTGGCGCGCTCGCGGCCGAGGTGGGCGAGCAGCCCGGAGAAGTCGACGAAGTTGGCCGGCAGACCGCGGAAGCGCACCGGGAGGTTGATCATCCGGGCGATCGCCATCGCAATCTCCGGCCTGTAGGTCGACACCGTGATGTCGTGGATCTCCTGCGACGCCGGGGTGGGCATGGTCAGGGTGTCGAGCCGTCGGGTGCCTGTCTCGTCGACGGCCACCAGTGCCACAATCGCGCCCTGATGAAGAACCGCGACCTGGACCCGCTCGCCTCCGGCCTCGATCAGGGCACCGCTGTGTCGCCGCTCGGCCAGGTGGCTCAGCAGGCGTGGCCCGTCCACGAAGGACGAGGTGAGCTGTCCGAGGGTGGACACGCCGGCGGGCAGGGGACAGGGGCCGATCGGCCCCGCGGGCGGCAGCGCCGAGCGCTCGATGGACGCCGACCACACCACGGAGCCGACCGTGGTCGGGTCGGAGGTACGGACGACCATGGCATCCTCCGCATCGCCTTCCCCTTGGCAGCCCTCCCCGCCCGAGAGTGCCTGAAGGAGGGCAAATGTATCACGTGAACGAGTTCACCGGGAAAGAGTGGACGGTCATCTGCTCGTCGCAGCCGCCGTCCTACGACGTCGCCGGAATGTACCTCCTCTGGTCCGACGACCGAGACCGGCTGCTGGAGATCGCCCGCACCGAGATCGGCTCGGGAGCGTTCCACGAGGCACGGCTGAGCGTCGTGCCGGGGAAGAAGCCGGCCGAGCACGTGCTCTGCCTCTTCGCCCCCGACGGCTCCAGGAAGGTGGATCTCTCGCACCGCGTCCGCGACAGCGGCGGCGGCATCACCTACCTGTACTGGCGTGACGGCACCACCCTCCCGGTGCGCCGCGAGCTCAACGTCACCGGGCTCATCGGTGAGACCGCCGAGGACGCCACCACCTCCTGAATCTGCCGAACCCGGCAACAAGTCAGAACGGCGTCGAACAGACCAGGGGGGCGCCCCCGACCATCGGCGCGTCAGCGCCCGGAGCGCGAGGGAGGACGGCATGACGGTGGCGGGAGAGGGACGGGTCGCCCTGGTGACAGGCGGCTCCGGCGGGGTCGGTGCGGCGATCTGCGAGAGCCTGGCCGAGGCGGGCTGCCGGGTGGCGGTCGCCGACATCGACGAGGCGGGGGCGGAGCGCGTCGCCGCCCGCGTCGGCGGCCTCGGGGTGCGCCTCGACGTCACCAGCCCCGACTCGGTGGCGGCGGCGGTCGAACGGGTGCGCGCCGGGCTCGGCATCCCCGGCGTCTGCGTCAACTGCGCGGGCTGGGACGAGCTCAAGCCCTTCCTCGACACCGACGAGGAGTTCACCCGGCGCATCCTCGACCTCAACCTGATGGGACCCATGCGGGTGGTGCGGGCGACCCTGCCGGGGATGATCGAGACCTCCTGGGGCCGCGTGATCGCCATCGCCTCCGACGCCGGCCGGGTGGGCTCGTCCATGGAGGCGGTCTACTCCGGGGCCAAGGGCGGGCTGATCGCCTTCACCAAGACCATCGCCCGGGAGATGGCGCGGCATGGCATCACCGCCAACACCGTCTGCCCCGGCCCCACCGACACCCCCCTCCTCACCGGCATGCTGGGCGAGGGGACGGCGTCGGCCAGGGTGCTCGACGCCATGGTCAAGGCGGTCCCGATGCGCCGCCTGGGACGCCCCGAGGACATCGGCCCCGCCGTCGCCTTCCTCGCCTCCGAGCAGGCGGGCTACATCACCGGTCAGACGTTGTCGGTGTCGGGGGGGTTGACGATGGTGTAGCGGCCGGCGGTTCCGCCGCCGGTTCGAGGTTCGCGTCCGGCAGCTCTGCGGCCGGTTTGAGTGGCGCGGGCGGTCGCTCTGCTGCCGGGTGGAGTGGCGTGCGGCAGTTCTGCCGGCGGCAGAACAGCCGCGCATCTCCACCGAGCAACCCCGGTCGCAG
>JAXDLS010000426.1:0-4792 GCA_034666485.1 Chloroflexota bacterium | reverse complement strand
GCCTGCCCCGACGGCGGCACGGCGAGCGTGCGCTTCTTCATCCGCGGCGGAAAGATCGAAACCTGGCACCAGCTGCCGGAGCAGCCGCAGGCGCCGGGCCAGACCACCTAGCGGGCTTCAGACCTTGCGGTAGCGCGGCACCCAGGAGCCGTCGTCGAGGCGGCGGAAGTCTTGGAACAGCCCCGGCGCCTCCGCCACCATGAGCTCGGCGAGCATGCCGAAGACGAGGCGCATCTCCTCCTCCGCCCCCGGCGCGGTGCGCATCTCGATCACGTGGCGCAGCGTGCGCGCGTTCATCGTCACGATCAGGTCGGTGCTGAGCCCGAGCGGCGCCAGCCGGCGCAGCGCCGAGGTGACCTCCTTCTTGACGTGGAAGGGGATGCCCTGGGCGTCGATCTCCAGCGCCTGCGCCGCCTCGACCTGGAACTCCTCCAGCCGCTCGACGATCTCGATGCACTCGCGCCGCAGCGGCTCGAGCGCGGGCGGGATGCGGAAGCCGATGTCGACCAGCCGGACGTAGCGGAGGCTCTCCTGGCTGTAGGCGGCGCCGGCGCGATGGCGGACGATCTCGTGGCTGGCCACCCGGCTGACGTCGCGCAGCGCGAAGGAGTAGCTGGCGTGCTCGAGGACGCTGCCGTGGGCGCTGCGGAGGATGTTGGCGAAGTACTCGCGGCGGTCGGTCCGCACCCGGGTCACGTTGGGGTTGAGCCCCGGCTCCCAGCTCCGGTAGCAGGCCCGGCCGGCGAACTCGACGAGCAGCTCGCCGGGGTTGACCGCCTCCTCGCCCTCGGCGAGGCGCCGGTCGAGCCAGGAGGCGCCGCCCACCTGCTCGAGGTAGGCGCGCATGCCCTCGAGGTCGATCGAGGGCCGGGCGAGGAGATGGACGGACGGGGTGGTCTCGTGCATCGGGAACGGATGTTCGCAAATCGGTGCCACGCCGTGCAGGGGCCGGCCCGACCGCGCTCCTACAATGCACCACGATGGCCGAGCCCGTCGCTCCGCGCTTCCTCGCCGACGTGTACGAGGCGGCGAGCCGCTGCAACAAGTGCTCGCTCTGCCAGGCGGTGTGCCCCACGTACCTCACCAACCCGGTGGAGTGGGAGACGGCGCGCGGCCGGGTGGCGCTGATCCGCGACGCCATCGAGGGCCGGCTCGAGCTCCGCGACATCGCCGACGGGCCGCTGAGCACCTGCCTCACCTGCAACAACTGCGTCGCCGCCTGCGCCCCGCGGGTACCCACCGGCGACATCGTCAGCCGCGCCCGCCAGGAGCTCCACGAGCAGGAGGGGCATCCCGCGGGCCAGACCCTCGTCCTCCGCTCGGTGCTCCCGCATCCGCGGATGCTCGCCCTGGTCCACCGCCTCTCGCGCGCCGCCCAGGTCACCGGGCTCCACGCGCTGGCGCGCCACTCCGGCCTCACCCGCTGGCTCGGCGCCGCCGGGGCCATGATGGAGCACGTCGGCCCGCTGCCGGCACGCACCGCCCACCACCGCGCCCGCGCGCTCCCCGCCGTCGCGGGCACGCCGCGGGGCCGGGTGGCGCTGTTCGTGTGCTGCTACCAGAACCTGGCCGCGCCGGCGGCGACCGAGGCGGTGATGCGGGTCCTCCTCGGCAGCGGCTTCGAGGTGGTGGTGCCCCGGCTGGGCTGCAGCGGCCTGCCCGCGAAGAGCCTCGGCGACCGCGACGCCGAGCTCGACATGGCCCGCCGCACCGTGGAGCGGCTGCGTGAGCTCGAGGTGGACGCGCTGGTCGGCGACGTCACCTCCTGCACCGGCCACGTGCAGCGCTACGGCGAGCTGCTCCGCGACGAGCCGCCGCTGGCCGCCGCCGCCGCCACGGTCGCGTCACGCACCTGGCGGGCCGCCGAGTTCCTCGACCGCGCCGGGCTCACCGCCCCACTCGGCCCGCTGCGCTGGAGGGTCGCCTACGACGAGCCCTGCTCGCTGCCCCTCGGCGGCGACGCCCGGGAGGCGCCCTACCGGCTGCTCGGCTCGATCCCCGCGCTCCAGGTGCGGCCGCTCGCCGAGACCGAGATGTGCTGCGGTGGCGCGGGCGACTACTTCCGCCGCGAGCCCGAGCGCAGCGCCGCCATCCTGGCGCGGAAGCTCAACAACGTCGCCGCCAGCGGAGCCGAGGTGCTGGTGACCGAGAACATCTCCTGCCTCACCCAGCTCCGCGCGGGCGCCTGTCGCCAGGCTCCCGGGCTGCGGGTGCTGCACCTCTTCGAGGTCCTGCTGGCGTCGATGGAGAGCGCGCGGCGGCGCGCTCCGGGGCGACAGCCGGGCTGATCGCCGCCACCGGGACTCTCCATCCGGCACCAGCACGCCCGACGGTCACAGCCCGGCGGGAGGTGAGCACGACAGCGAGCGGCCACAGGGCCTGCGCGCCGGCCGCGATCCGCTCGCCGAGACCGCGGTGATCATCGTCGACACCGAAGGCGAACCACGTCACCAGCCCGAGGAGGAGGACAGCCGCCGCTGCCGAGGCGCCGCGGGTCAGCAGGGGTGCCCAGTGCCCGCGGCGACCCGCGAACGCCGGCCAGGCGCCCAGCGCGGTGAACGCCAGACCGGCGGCCATGGCATGCGGCGTCGAGGTCCCCTGGACAGACTGGGGGAATGCCGCGACCAGCAGCGTCGCCGCGCCTCCACCGGCGAGCACCACGCGGCCGAGGCGCCGCGCCGGTCGCAGTCCCGCCGCAGTGATGACATGGCAGACGCCCACCCCGAACAGCGCCGACGTCATCAGCCAGCGATCCGTGGCCCCCTGGGCAGCGAGAGCACTGATCGTGTCACGGATCGGGTCGTACCCCGCCGGCTGCCGCGCCGCGGCAAGCGTCCAGCCGCCCCCGAGCAGCAGGGGTGCAGCCCCGGCCGAGACGACGGCCCACCAGGGGATCCGGTTCACCGCCGGACGCCGGGCTGCGGCCGCATCAGCGGTCGTGGATGGTGTGGTCCAGCGCTCGGGTCCAACGGTCACGAGACGGCATCATGATGATGCTGGGCTCCTCCCGGCTCGCTGCTAGGAGACCGGCCAGGACTCCGGCGGGACGGGAGGACGGGGGCCCAGCCGGGCGGGCGCGGGCGGGTCGACGCGGACCACCCGGGCGCCCCGCCCCTCGGGCTCGCGGCGCATCGCGCGCAGCAGCAGCAGGGCCACCACCAGGAGGGCGCCGAGCAGGCCGGCGAGGAAGGTGCGCAGCTGGGTGAGGAGCGCCGAGAGCAGGTCGCCGCCGGAGCCGCCGATCCCCGCGGAGTAGCCGAAGGTGGCGGTGCCGGCGAGCAGACCGACGATGCCGATCCACCAGCTCGCCACCGCCACCCAGAACCCGGCACGCGCCTCGGTGCCGAGCACGTCGACGAGAATGCTGCGCAGCCGCGGTCGAAGCATCCACAGCAGCGTTGCCAGGGTGACGACCGCCACCAGCAGGCCGGCGCCGAAGACGAGGATCGATCTCACGGCGTGCACCTCCTCACTGCTCAGCTCACCGGCACCACGGCGGGACGCCGGCGCGCGCTCCGCGGCGCCGCTCCGACGGAGCCGATCATCTGGTCGAGCGCCGGGGCGAGGCGGCGCAGGGTCGCGAACAGCGTGTCCACGCGGCCGGCGTCGCCCTGCAGCCGCGAGACCGTCTCCATGCCGCAGTAGAGGGCGACCATGGCGAGGGCGAGGTCGCGGGTGTCGACGAGGCCGCCGAGTGCCGACGAGCCGAGCACACGCTCGATGACGTCCGCGGCGAGGTCGACCCACGGATCCATGCGGCGGAGCAGCTGGTGCGCCCACTCTCCGGAGAAGGCTCCGCTGCTGAGCAGCTCCTGCACCGCGGCGATGTGGGGCGTGCCCATGTCCTCGGCGTAGAGCCGGCTGATCGCCTCCACCAGCTCCGGCAGGGTGGTGACCGGGTCGAGTGCGACACGATAGCGGGCCATGCGCTCGGCGCTGCTGCGGTCGAGCGCCGCCAGCAGCAGCTCGGTGACGCCGCCGTAGTGGTAGAAGATCAGCGCCGGGTTGAAGTCGCCGGTGCGCGCGATGGCCCGCGCCGAGCACCCCGCGTAGCCCTCCGCATGCAGCGTCTCGAGGGCGGCGTCCATCATGCCCTCGCGGGTGCGCAGGCCGGCGCCGCTGCGACGCCTCCGCTCCCCCGCCGGCGGGGTCATTTGATCGACTGTTTTGTCCACTCGATCAAATAATGCACACGCCAGGGCTGTCAGTCAAGCCTCCGCGCCGGCAGACCCGCCCACTCGAGGGACCACAGTGATGAATCCTGGCAGGAGTGAGGGGGAGCCCCGCACGGGACTCCCCCGTCACAACACCTCAGCTCTCAGCCGACTCGCGATGCGGGAAGGTCTGGGCGTCCTCCGTGCCCGCGGGCTCGGCGCCCGGTCCCGGCTGGGGACCGGTGGCCTTCGACTGCTGGCCTGGAGCATGGTCACCCCAGCGCTCACGCGTCTCCTGCATCTGCTCGCCTGTCTGCGTGTACTCGTCGAGCGTGCCCTCAGGAGTGGACTTGCCGCTCTCAGGCGAGCCGCTTCCGGGAGTCGGGTTGGTCTGCTCGGTCACCACGACACCTCCGTGCTTGTTGACAACATCACTATCAGATTTTAAGTCAACGTACCGGGGATGTCCAGGGGGGTGTCACGAGACGCCGGCGGTGCTGGGCAGGAGTCAGCCCAGCGCGTCCACCATCTCCGCGGAGGGCATCGCCATGCAGGTGAAGGAGGGCACGTCGCGCACCGTGTGGGTCGACGCCTCGCTCTCGCGCATCTCGTGGACCAGGTCGAGAAAGTCGGAGACC